>CAZMEH010000268.1:0-3047 GCA_964564885.1 uncultured Saprospiraceae bacterium
GATAATAGTATTGTTTTTTTCATATATAAAATGAGTTGGAAAGTATAAACGGGTATCTTGCCCGTTTGCAAAACACTAGCGACTAAGAATTTGCTTATTTACAAAGAATTAGTGCGAACGGGTCACCGAGAAATCGGGATGTAAACACAAGATGCCCGTTTATACTTTTAAATTGTTATTTCAATTGAACAGCGAGTAATCGCCACAAGCATTGTACATTACACATTGAACATTATTTAGTTAACCAAGTATCATGTCCTTCAAGCTTCATCGCTTCCATTTCGCTACTAAATACTGATGCGTCCATTGAAATAACCTTAGCCAATTTTGCTACATCCAAACCATTTTCGCCCATTGCTTTTGCCGCATTTAAGTTCATAAATGGAATTTCTCCATTATTGCGAAAGCTAATAGCGTGTTCAGGTTTTAACGCACCTTTTGAATCCAAATGAGCAGGATTGAAAATACCGTCTATTGCAATACCAGTCGGTTGACCTTGTGTAATAGAAGAGAATAATTTTCCGAAATCCGTTGTTGTATCGCTTGCAGCAGTTCCAAGAACTACTTCATTATCATGTACATTTATAGAATGGCAGAAAGGGTCAAACTCTTCTGATTTGAATGCACGACCTGTAAATTGCCAGCTATTTACCGCAAAACTAACCGTGTTGTGTCCAGTAACTTTATTGTTGTAAATCTCAATATTACGATGTGCCATGATTAAAAAACCTGTACCAGGAGGCAACATACTTACCGCAATCCCAGGTGTTGAGAAGTTCTCACCGTTATTATTTTCAACGATATTATCATGAACGACAACATTAGCACCATTTGCTTGTGGCAAGTCAGGCATATCAAAAATCATCAATCCGCCAGAATTCTCCCGAGCCGTATTTCCGTAAACTTCTGCATTGATAGTATTTTCAATTTCGATACCTGCTACATTGTTGTGCGCTAGATTATTACGAACCACAACATTGATAGATTGACCAACATAAATACCTGCATCCATTGCGTAAGAAGCTTCACAATCTTCCATCAAAACATTGGTGCAAGTCACCGGATATAAACCATATCCGCCGTTTTGTTCTGATTTTCCAGTTGTCCAAGTCGTCTCCAGGTCACGCAATGTAACATTTTTACAACCTTGTACTTTGATTGCATCGCCTTTGCTATCTTGTACCGTAAATCCTTGAAGTGTAATTCCGTCTGCTGCTTTTACGATTAAACCTTCACCGCCTTCGATTTGACCTTTGAAAGAAAGAATGGTTTTTTGCTTTCCTGCGCCCTTGATAGTTACGTTTGGAACGTCTTGAAAAGATAACGGTCGAGTAAATTCAAACGTTCCTGCTGGAATTTCGATTACAGCACCTTCTTCGGCTTGAATGAGTTGTTTCTGTAAATCGTCGGCAAAGTTTTTATTATTTTCTGCTGAGTTGCTACAGCCGATAGTCATTAAAATAACTGCGCTCAAAAATGCAATTGCACTTAACGTTTTTTTCATCTGTTGTATTAAATTTAGTTAGGAATTGAAATCTTTTTCGGTTTTTTAATAAAATGATTGACGAGTAAATATAAATAGAATGTTTTTTAATCGAGAATGTAGAAAGTGTAATGTAATACGGTGCGCTTAAAAAGAGGGAATGTGTAATGACGAGAAGTCGCCACAAGTTGCAGGATTGGTATTGAGATTTTTGTTGTTTAATATTTTAAGACTTTTCGATATCCTGTTCTATAGCTATCTAATATACGCTCAAACATTTTTACTCTATCTTGATATTTCTCGTCATTTTCTTGATAAAGTATAGTATGAGCATCAAAGAGTACATAAATCCCTATTAATTCAGAAATTGTTAGGTCTTCAATAGGCTTATTGAATTTGATTTTAGCAACTTCTCTGATTCCTTTACATTCTATATAAGTACTATTTTCTTGTTTAATTGAGGCAATTCGATTGGTAAAATAATAACTTTCAATTTCTTTAGGAGTTAATTGCTTCTCTAATCCAATGGCAAATATCATTTTTTCATCGAATAGATTTGTCCATTTTTGGTGAGTATAAGTTTGTCTTTTGAGTATTTCTAGAACTTCCTCTGAATAATACATATAGCCTGCACCATCTCTTCGTGGATACCGATTCATTCCATACAAAGTACAAAATATTTTTTCAAAATACATTGAATTCATACTTCTTGTCGATGGTCTGATTGTATCTATTAGTTCACTAAAATTCGCAGGATAATCTAAACCAATTTCGACCTTTTCCTTAATACTCACAATTTTACCTGAATGACGTATTTCCCAAGCTACATTTATATACCAAAAAACTAAAAAATATCCTATTGTGATGATTAGTAAAGAAACTGAGGTGATTATGATTAGTTTTTTGAATAAGGGTTTCATATGCTTTAGGTTTTAATAAAGAATTACGTTTACTAAACTTCAAAAGTCTTACAATAGGACACAGAATAGCAAAGTACTGGTTATTAGATATTTACGAAAGATTACGTTTACTAAACTTCAAAAGTTTAGTAAACGTGTATTAAGTGCAAAACTCCAATTATCAGCAACTTACAAGTAGCTGCTTTCTAAATAAGCTGATTATTGTTATTCTGTGTCTTATCGTAAGACTTCAAAAGTTTAGTAAACGTTGATATAATAATATAACATTAAACCTGCAAAATCCCTGGATTAAATTTCTCAATAGGCGCACGATTAGCCGCTTCTATTCCAACAGAAATAACATTTCTAGTTTCTTTCGGGTCAATAATCGCATCTACCCAAAGCCTAGCCGCAGCATAATAAGGCGTTGTTTGTTCTTCGTATTTGCCTTCGATTTTATCCAAAATAGCTTGTTTTTCAGCTTCGGTAGGAACTTTTCCTTTTGATTTCATCGAAGCAACTTGGATTTGTTGTAGCACTTTTGCCGCTTGAGTTCCACCCATAACAGCAATTTTAGCCGTTGGCCAAGCAACAATTAATCTTGGGTCGTAAGCTTTTCCGCACATAGCATAATTTCCTGCGCCGTATGAATTACCCAATACAAC
>CAZMEH010000269.1:0-5461 GCA_964564885.1 uncultured Saprospiraceae bacterium
TCGGCTGACGGGACATAGCTGACGGGACATAGCTTGCCACGAAACCTCGTGGACAAAGCGTTTTTTCTACGAAAGTATTTTATCATGGGATTTTTCAAAGAACCATAAATTGGAAAGAATTGGAGTAACAAAATGTAGTTACTTCAATTCTTTTTTTAATAATAGATAGTTAAATACAGCTATTTTAGGTTTAGTAAGTTGATTGAAGTGTACATGCATGGATTAATATTATATTTTATATAGTTGATAATCAGTTAGTTATGTTTAATTATTTATAGTTCAGTTTTTTATATGTCACATTCACGTATTTTAGTTGATTTTAATAGTAAGTAAATACAGACAATTTGTGAACATCAAGCAAATAGAAAAGAAAAACTAACACTATGAAAACATTAATAATTTTAATCGCACTTATAACAACAGGTTTTGTTTCTTATGGTCAAGGATGTATAAAAGGAGATTGTGATAATGGTCAAGGAGTGTATCAGTATGAAGATAACACGATTTACTTTGGGCAGTTTGTGGAAGGATTGGCAAGTGGTCAAGGTACTTGTTATTATTCTAACGGACGAAAGTATATGGGTGAATGGAAGGAACACACTTATCATGGTAATGGAACTTATGATGACGGAAAAGGAAATATTGTAACAGGTGAGTGGGCAGATGGAAAATTAACAAAAAGATATACTTCTTATTCAGAAAAAAATGCTTTGCCAAAAATTTATGCGGTAGTTATTGGTATTTCAGCTTATCCCAATTTACAACCTTTGAGATATACAGATGATGACGCTTATAAGGTATTTAGCTTTATGAAAAGTCCAGAAGGAGGAGCAATTCCTAGTGACCAAATCTCCATATTAGTAGATGAAGATGCGACTAAAGCTAAAATTTTAAGAACATTGAAATCTACTTTTGCAAAGGCTGGTTCAGAAGACATGGTGATGATTTACTATTCAGGACATGGTTTGAAGGATGCGATTCTACCATATGATTATAATAGAGATGCTAACAAAATTTTATACAAAGAATTGTATGGAATCATAGAAAATAGTGAAGCAAAACAAAAGATTTGTATTATAGATGCTTGTTATTCTGGCGGAATGATTGCCATGAAAGGTCTTGATGCGATGCCGACTACGGCTCAAATATATTATGATAATTTGAAAGATAAAAAAGGAGGAATCGCAATTATTACTTCATCTAAAAAGGAAGAAGCTTCTATTGAAAATTCTGGATTACGTCAAGGGATATTTAGCTACTTTTGGATTAAAGCTTTGAAAGGAATGGCGGATAATAATCGTGATAAAATTGTAACTATTGCAGAAGCTTTTAACTATGTTCAGAAAAATGTAAAAGATTATACATCTGGTTATCAAACACCTCAATTAGATGGAATTTATGATGCAGAATTACCACTTTCATCCATACGCTAAGAATACTTTTTAACAACAAAATGAGAGCACCAATTTTCATTAAACACATCGGTCAGTAAAATACTGACCGATGTTATTTTCTAGTTTTTCGTTTTCAACAACTTTTGTAGATAAAGACTAATAAACAGCTAGTTATTTCTGTGCTGCACCAGAACTAATCGTATTTCCAAAGAATACGGCATTCATCAATAACTTATTCGTTCCATACCAAAACGCACGGAAATTTGTATTATCAGCCATGCAAATCACTCTACCATTTCCAACTCTATTGACAATAATAGAAGCTGAATTTTTCATCGTTCTAACATTATTTTTAGATACATAACCATTTAATAATGCTTTGTCCGTATATCGAAGTGGCGTAGCATAAATATTATCAGCGGGTTCTAAAAATAGTGTTCCACGACGGAAAATAGGTAATATTTCACGGTGATAACCATAAAGTAATGGGTTTGTCAAATCTGCTCTAGTTTCACAAATTGCGCCGCCAATTATTCTTGAACCGCTATCAGCAGAACGTTTATTATAAGCCCGCTCTGTATCAGAATTAGAACTTATTGCGCTTTTAAAATGCACATTAGCCAGTCCGTTGCTCTTTGCCCAACGAATTGCATTTTTATAAAGAATCAATGTATTTCCCTTGCGCAACCACGTTTTCAAACGGTCAGCACCGCCATTTTTGTAACTACCGTTTACCATAATAATCGTATTGTAACGGTCAAGCGAAGCATATTCAAAATCCGCCGCTTTCATCTTGGTAATTGGCATTTCGTAGCGTTGATCAAACAAATGCCAAACCTCACCAGCATCGTAACTTGTTACATTTCCATCCACTACAATTAAGGTTTTGCGAGCAGTCAACGGACTCCAACTTGGACTACCGAGCGTAACGCCTTGAGTAGATAAACCTGTTTTTATACTATGAATGTTGATCATATTTTTTTCCGAAACATCTTTTAAAAATGCTAATAACGCATCGCCATCTATTGGTTGACGAGCTACAGGAACCATAATAGTACCAACATCAAAGGACTCATTTCCGTTTGCTGTTTCTATTGTAAATGGTGCATTTACTACTTTTGCAATCAAACCCTTTTCTAGGATTTCATTCAATGCACGAGGTGTATAATATTCGTCCCATTCAAAAATATAAGCATATTCGCTTTTCTCACCAACCATTTTCCCTTTTGGAAATGGCGCAGTAGTTACTAAGTCTCCTAGTTTAGATGGGCTGTTTAATTCCGCATAAGGTATATTGAAAGCTAACGCCAAATTAAAGCCAGAAACATCATAAAATAAGCTATCCTTAAACGTTGTTCTTTGCTCAAAAATGGCTTTTATCAAACGATATTGAGGTTGATTCGTTGGAATGATATAAGAATCATTTGTACTAAAACCTTGACCTTTCTTATTAATTGTTTGCGTGTTTTTATAAATTTTAATCTGATGACGATTTAATAATTCTATAAAATGAGCTGTTTTTGTTTTATCAAATTTATCACCAAAAACAATGGCTTTTATATTGTCCGCCGCTGCTTCTCTCATTCCTGAGGTGTAAAATGTTCTCTGCCAATCTAGCAAATCTGTTCTCAATTCATAAGCCGCTTGAAGCGTTGATAATGAAGTTGTGAACTGATTGCGAACCGTAAATGGAAACGTCAAAACACCATGAACGCTTTCTTGCGAATGTCCTCTTGAACTCGCTTGTTCAAATAAAATCCCGATTGCGCCATTCACATCAGGATAAGTCGAACCTTTTCCATAATAGTAATCATCAAAACTTTCTTTTGTATAATATAATGAACCAATATCATCTAAAAACTTAGCGTGAAATTCACCAATCTTTCCAGTCAAATCTTGGTTGCGCTGTGGCGTCAAAGGATGCGTTCGAGACGGAATACCAGGCTGAAAGAAAAACGTGCTATTTGTTCCCATTTCGTGGTGATCCGTCAAAACGTTTGGTTTCCAAGTATGAAAATTATTAATACGCCCTTGACTTTCAGGATGTTGTACCAATAACCAATCTCTATTCAAATCAAACCAATAATGATTCGTCCTTCCTCCAGGCCAAGCCTCGTAGTATTCTCTGTCATTTGGATCAGAAACTATCGTTTCGCTTTTGTGCGTATTTACCCAGCTTGCAAAACGATTGAGACCGTCAGGATTGAAACACGGATCAAGCAAAACAACCGTTTTGTCCAAAATATCATTAATCGCATTACCTTGCGCTGCTGCCAAATAATAAGCATATAAAACAGCTGCATTTGAGCCACTCGCTTCATTTCCATGAATACTATAACCTTGATAAGTGACGACAGGCATTTTGTTAGTATTCAGTTTTGACGACTTATTTGGGTCAGTTAACTGAACGTGTTTGGATTGAATATCTTTAATGTTTTTATGATTATTCGGCGAAGTAATCGTCAATAACACCAAAGGTCGATCTTCATAAGTACGAGCAAATTCTTGAATAGTAATTCTATCAGAAGCACTTGCTAATGCCTTCATATAGTAGACTAATTGATCGTGTCCAATATGCCATTGACCCACTTCATAACCTAAAAAATCTTTCGGCGTCGGAATGTCTTTATTGTATTCAACATCTTGTGGCAAGTAATAATCTAAGGATACTTGTCCTGATAAGCTAGTCAAAGCAATGGTACAAATACAAATTAGTAGTAATAATTGTCTCATTTGTTAGCGAATTTTTTTAGTATTAGTCAAGCATCGGATGCTTAAAATTTTAAAACGTGTGTTAAGGAACGTGTAAAAAATAATTTATAAGATTTGACTGCTTCTTTAGCACCAACTCAAATTATGAAAAAATTCCCAATACGAGTGCTCGGGATTATAGCTTATTTTTTGCAGGTTCCTAAGATACAAATTTATTTAAACTGAAGTAAGGAAGAGCGAATAGATAGGAGTGAACAGAGATATTCGTTCTTGCTACTTTTAATTTTTATAGTATATTTAAGAATCATTAATACCATTTTGCGATGGCAATCTAAAATCGTAAATCTAAAATCATAAATGTACTTACAATCTTTTCTTATTGCATTTGGAATCAGCTATTTAGGCTCAATTCCGCCCGGCGTGCTAAATTTGACGGTTATTGATATTTCGATGCGTCGAGCGATGAAACAGGGATTTTTATTTTCTTTAGCCGCAGGGTTAGTTGAATTTTTGCAAGGTTTTATTGCCCTTCAATTTAGTGATTATTTGGCTGTACATAGTGAAATAGCGTTTTATATTCAGCTTTTTGTCATTCCCGTTTTTATTGGATTAGGTATTTTTTATTTATTACAAAAAGAACCGCCATCGCATGAAGTCAAAGCGGATAATTCTAATGTTTTCGTCAAAGGTGTATTGCTTTCTATTGTCAATCCGTTAGCTATTCCATTTTGGTTAGTTTGGGCAACTTATCTTAGTCAGAAAGGGTTTCCAATCTTAGATGGCGGAATGAATATGTATTCATTTATATTAGGAATTTCACTCGGTTCAATTGCGACATTAATGACTTACGCTTATCTAAGTAAGCTTATTTTATCAAAAATAAAGTCATTCAATAAATGGATTAACGAGATTATAGGCGTGATTTTATTGGTATTGGGTATTTTTCAAATCTTTTCAGTTATGCGTATGTTAGAATGGTTTTGATTTTATAGACAGGATTAATAGGGTTTGCCTTACGGCTTCCTAGGAGCTTTTAAGTTATTACTGGAGTTTTTTTTAATAATTACAGTTTTTTGAAACCTCTATTTAATAAAAAACGCTTTAATTGCCAATATGTAGCAATTAAAGCGTTTTCTATTTTCTACGTAGATTTTTTGTAAATCTACATTTGTTAAACAAGTTCAGTATTTAAACTTACGGTTCTTTGAAAAATCCCGGGATAAAATATTTTTGATAGAAAAACGCCTTATCGTGTGCCGTTAGCCGATTCTTGAAACTTCCACGGTATTTTTCAAAGAAACAAGCTTACTTCACAACAACAAATTTCTTTCCAACAGCTAATCCATCCACATGAA
>CAZMEH010000270.1:0-2244 GCA_964564885.1 uncultured Saprospiraceae bacterium
TAAAAGCCTGATGTGAGCGGCATCAACTTAGAGTCAAAATATATTTCAATTCCAAGATGGTTCGATTAAAAGGCGTTGCACCTTACTTCAAAAGTAACTGTTTATCAATAGATTAACAAATTAAAAAGCATTAAAAATAATATCTAAAGTCGTCGACCGTCAATAGTATGATTTGCCCCGAGGTTCGACAACCTGCTCAAAAGCCTCTGAAAGCCATTTTTTATAAAAAATCAATAAACCAAAGAGCCATTTAGGTGGTAAAAATAATCATCGACGACTTTTAATGACCTAATTAATTGAAAGGAAAAGGCATTATCTGTCCGATTTTTGTAATTACAGAACAAGATTAGGCATTTTATTTTTATTTTTAGCCAAACATAAAGATTCATGTATAAAATTTATATCAACGAAAACCTAATTGTGCTGACAACGCCTGATGGAGCAAAGGAGTTTAAATCGTCAAAATCGGTTTTGGTGACTCGCTATATTAGTAAGAAGCGGTTTTTGTTTCAATTTATCGACGCATTAGAAAATACTGGTGTGAGCAAAACAATTATTTTGTATTATAAGGACTTAGAATTGCTGAGAGGTGATTTCTTTGGATTGTACAAAAACCTAGGTGCAGGCGGCGGAGCTGTTTTTAATGACCAAAACGAAATCTTGATGATACAGCGGAGAGGTTATTGGGATTTGGCGAAAGGTCATATTGAAAAAGGTGAAACGCAAGCAGAAACAGCCGTTCGTGAAGTCATCGAAGAAACGGGCATTCAAAATATTGAATTGCAAGAATTTATTACAACGACTTATCATACCTTTAAGAAGAAAAAAGGGAAACGCTGTCTTAAAATTAGTCATTGGTTCAAAATGAAATCTAATGATACTGATTTTACGCCACAAACAGAAGAAGGCGTTGAAAAAGTAGTTTGGATGTCTTTGGACGATGCTTTCAAATTGAAACCGATTTATAAAAACATAGTGAATGTACTCGATTTGGTGAAATAAATAGCACTATACAAACAGGTGGGTGATAGTTATTTTTGCTTTCTAAAACCATTTCAGAGTTGTAGAAGCTATTTTTTCATCTATATGAGGACGGTATTCACTAAACATATAAAATTTAACAACGCAATAAAACCATTTATGAAAAAATCAATACTCGTTTTATTCATTTCATCCATCGTCATGATTGGATGCGATAGAGCAAATTCAACAACTGAAAATCAGACATCAACGAAGAAACATGAGTTTGGTTTGGTCATTCATGGCGGCGCAGGTACTATTTTGAAAGAAAACATGACGGATGAGCAAGAAGCGGAATATCGTGCTAAACTAGAAGAAGCTTTGCAAGTCGGCTACGCTATTCTTGAAAAAGGTGGTACAAGTATCGACGCTATCGTTGAAACGATTAAAATAATGGAAGATTCTCCATTGTTTAATTCTGGAAAAGGCGCTGTGTTTACGAATGCTGGCACAAACGAACTGGACGCTTCTATCATGGATGGCGCAACAATGAACGCTGGCGCAGTTGGCGGTGTAACTATTGTAAAAAATCCAATTACTGCGGCAAGGGCTGTTTTAGAAAAATCTGAACATGTGATGTTGACAGGCGAAGGCGCAAATCAATTTGCTGTTTTACAAGGTTTGGATACGGTGGACAATAGTTATTTTTATACAGAACGTCGTTTTCAATCTTTGCAAAGAGCGAAAAATAAAACAACTGGTAGCACAACTATTTTATCGGAAGGTGAGTATAAGTATGGAACAGTCGGAGCTGCGGCTTTGGATAAACATGGAAATTTGGCTGCTGCAACTTCAACAGGCGGTATGACAAATAAGAAATACGGCAGAATTGGCGATTCTCCAATCATAGGCGCAGGAACTTATGCAAATAATAATACTTGTGCGGTTTCTTGTACTGGTCATGGAGAGTTTTTTATTCGCTATGCGGTGGCGCATGATATTTCTGCGATGATGGAATACAAAGGTGTAAGCCTTGAGGAAGCAGGAAATGAAGTGGTCAATGTGAAATTGAAAAACGTAGAAGGCTCAGGTGGCGTTATTGCTATTGATAAAAATGGAAATGTTGCCATGCCTTTTAATACAGCAGGAATGTATCGTGGCTATATTCATCCAGATGGAGCAGCAAAGGTATTTATTTATAAAAATTAACATACTGCTGTACATTTTTAGAAGTCAGAGGTCAGAACTGCCGATTACTATCGGTATTGCTGTGAGATCGCCTAC
>CAZMEH010000271.1:0-1501 GCA_964564885.1 uncultured Saprospiraceae bacterium
ATTTTTGAAAAATTTAATTTGTAATTCGTAATTCGTAAACCGTAAACCGTCGCTGCCGAGCAATCAGGATCGACCTTATCTTATTTTAATTAAAAATATGTATTTTGTGCCTCTTCTTGAACAAAAGTGTTAAAAAATGACTATTCAGAATATTAGCAAATATCAAATAATTTTTCTTTTTCAAATAATTTTCTTTTGCCTGCCGTCTAATCTAACCGCACAGGACGAAACCATTTCTAAAGATTGGTCAGCACAATTGAATGTTCAACACCAAGATTATTTATTTGATTTTAATTTTGGTCAACTCGCTGTCGTTTATGAAGTAGGTATTCGACCGCAAATTGGCTTAGAAGTTCAACGAGTCATTAAACGAAAAGATAATAAAAGCGTTCTTGCAACAGGACAATTAGGCATTTATAATAATCCATATAATGAACGATGGTTGTATTTAAGATTAGGAGTTGGTAAAGAAAGGATCTTCGATAATGGTTTTTTCTTTAGCTTTAGAATCGAAGGTGGTTTAGCTAGAGTTTCTAGTATTGATCCGCAGTATATTCTAGAAGATGGAAAATGGGTAGCTACAAATAATTATACCGAACCACGTATTGATTTTATGTTTGGTCCTAGATTGGATCTAGGCTATCGAATCTCGGATGCTGGAAATCCGATTGATGTTGTTTTAAATTCTAATTTGAATTTACACCTTAGCCCACAAGTAGGCGCAATACCTTATAGAGCATTAGGTTTTGGTGTTCGATATGGATTTTGATTTAATTAAAAATGAAGGTTTTTTGAGAAATGCTTGTGCAAACCTGTTCCAGAACCTCTATGATTACTCGCTGTTCAATTACCAATTCACTGTTGAAATCTGTATTATATTTTGACTTAAATTCATGATGCGCTTTAAATCTCGTATTTTTAGCGGATTGTTGATTCTTCGTAAACCTCTAAAATCAGTTAAAACTTATGGTTCTTTGAAAAATCCCATGATTTTCGATAATTTTTGTAAAAATCAAGAAATAATTAGGCAGTATAATTGTTTGCTTATCAGATGATATAACTGCCTACTGCCACCTGCCTACTCCGTAACTAGAATTGGGCTAAAATTCGTATTTAGCGTTTTCCATAGGATTTTTCAAAGAACCAAACTTATTTTATCTTCATAAAAAACACCTATTATTAAAACAACTCAATACAATCGCCCATTGTATATATTACATTACATGAAGTCGTTTCTTCTTAATACTGTTTTTCAGAAGAAACTCATAAATCAATTTGTCCAAATTTTAACAGAACATATTATTTTTAAATATTGAAATCCAACAATGAGTTATCTTCGTACTCACGGTTAGATAACATAACAATTAATACAACTTATGTCAAATTCATACTTCAATCCATCAGACTTAAAGAAATTTAAAAATATTACAGAGCACCAAGAGGAAATGGGAAAAGACTTCTTCAATTGGTACGGTAAAGTATTTGAAGGAGATAGCGCATT
>CAZMEH010000272.1:0-3168 GCA_964564885.1 uncultured Saprospiraceae bacterium
ATCTAAAATAAATGGATTAGTTTTTAAATGTTCTACGACTTCTTCCGCTTGTACTTGCGTCAAATTGTCCCATGGATCAGCTTTAGCATTTGTAATGAAAAGTGTCGCAACGAATAATAAGAATACATTTTTCATCGTAAGTAAATTTTTAAAATGAGCAATCAGAGGTCAGATCGTTCGCGTTGCTCACTGTCAGAAATCAGACTGATAATTGATTAAAAAATAAGTTTTCAGATATTAAATGATTGTTTAATGAAAATTGTGTCATTTTTAAATGGCTAAATTGTTATGATTGTTCGGTCAAGCCTCTCAATTAATAAAAATAATTCGTCCGCCAGTCACTTTATCATCTGCTTCAATTTGATAAAAATAAAGCCCGTTTTTTAGATTTTCCGTTTGATAATTCAACACTTGATTCGCTTTAGCCTTTTCAAACTGCTGACTTTCCATCAATTGCCCTTGTGTGTTAAACCATTTAATATTAACATTATCAAAATCCTCTGCAAAGTATAAACTGATATTTCCTCGGCTTGGATTTGGGTAAACTTCTACTATATTTTTGGTATAAGTAATCGATACTTTTTGAGAATAATCATACGCTTGATTTGCCCTGTACGCTTTTATTCGATAATGCCCAACGCCACGATTTGGTTCAATATCAGTGAAACTATACGTTCCTCCATTTGTCAAACTACCCGTAGGATTCACCCGCTGAATAGGTCTGAAATTCCAAATATCTACGCCTCGTTCTACATCAAAATACAAAATACTATCTTCAAAAACCGTTTCCCAAGTCAACACCACACTATCTTCAAAAGCAGTTCCTCTTACATTAAAAAACGCTACAAAATCATCTTCACAATTCGGATAAACATATTTTTCTTGTCGAGCAGTCAATCCGTGTTCGTCTGTCACTTCCAAACCAACCCTAAAATAATAGGTTTCATCATCGCAGCCAAGCGGCTCAATAATCGTATAAGTTTCTTTTCTTGGGTCAGCTGGTTCTGAATGAAAATGTACATTATGGTGCAAATAAGTCGTCCAGTTATAAGTTAAATTATCGTTTTCACTTTCCATATCGGTCACTTCTGCTATCAACGGTAAACTCGTCGTTTTGTCTGTTGGATATAAATCACCATCTTCAAATGAAGTGATATTAATAACAGGCGGCGTATTATTCATTGAAATAATTTTCGTTGAAATACCAGACAAACCCAAACTATCTGTTACCGTCAATTGCACCGTAAAAGGCGTTGGAGAAGTATTTGGCGTTGTAAATATATGAAGCGGATTAGTTTCAATACTCTTTGTTCCATCACCAAAATCCCATTGATACGTCAAATTGTCGCCAAGTGCATCAAAAGAGTTTTCGCCTGTAAATTGAACCGTCAAAGGCGATTTACCATAATTAATATCTGATTCGATGACCGCAACAGGTTTTGCATTTCCTCCATAAGCGATTTTATATAAACCATCCTCGTATCGAACAACATACAAACATTCATCTCTCGGATTATAAGCAATTGTAGCAATTTGGCTCATGCCATCTATGAAATCTTCTACTTTTGTAACGTGGTTATTTTCATCAAAAAAGAATGCTTTCACCCATCCTTCAAAATCAACATGAAAGTAAACATTATGGTATTGTTCTGGAAAAGTTGTGCCTTCATAAAATACGCCGCCGATGCTACAAGAACCATCAAAATTCTTAGAATCTATATTTGACAAAGGATCTTCAACATTAATGTTCGTTTTAAAACCATTATCTGGATTAAAATAATACGTAAATGCTTCTGCTGGCAATTCTAAGAGTTTATTGCGCCAAGAAATAGCAGGTGGTTTTTCTATAAAAGTAGGAATCGTGCTTGGAATTTGTTGGTTATCATCGCATGGATTCGGAAAAGGATCATACAGATTCCCTCTCAATTGCACCAATAAATCTTTAAAATCAAAATACTCCTTGGTGCAACCATTCGTACCAAACAAAGGATTTGGCGCAAGTCGATTCGACGGATTCCATTTATTTACAAATGCCCAATGCTTAAAATGTCCTTCCCAAAGCGGCCAACCAAAGTTCTGTCCAGGTCCATCAATTACATTTAATTCTTCGTGAAATGCCGAACCTACATCACCGAGTACGATAGTTCCAGGATTTCCGTCGCCCGACAGGTGACTACCAGTTTGCGGCATTAACGCCATTCTAAACGGGTTTCGCAAACCTAATGTCCAAACCCTAGATTGTGGAGAACGTGCATTTCCTGCGTCATAAAATGGATTTGTAGCAACGCCGTCGCCCGTTATTGGATCGATTCTCAACACTTTTCCATTCATCGAACCAATGTACTGAGAACGATATGCGCCTAAGTCTTGATCCGCTGTAATAATACCATCAGCCAGTGCTTCGGTCGCATAAGTTCCTAGCGTATCACCTCCGACTTCGCCATCTTTATTCGCAACGCCATCACCTGCCGAGACAAGTAATGTTCCATCTTTTGCAAACATAATCGTTCCGATTCCGTGAGAACTTGAAGTAATTGGAATACCTGTTGAAATGCTTTCACCTAACAGAACCTTTCGACTATTTGGAGTAGTTGTCGTGAAATTAGTCGCTGGATCGGCAGTATATCGGGTCACTCGTCCGATGGATGCTCGAAAAGTCGTCAATGAATCGGGATGATATTGCGATGTTCCGTGATACAACAAATGATGTCTATCTACGGCATAAAGCAAATAAAAATACCCATTTCCATAAAAGTTTGGATCAAGGGCAAAACCTAATAATCCATGATCTCGCCAGTTTCCAACTTCTTCATGAATATCAATCAGCGGTTGAGGCGTTTTAACGCCATTTGTATCAATGATGTGTACCAACCCTGCTTTTTCTAAAACATAGGCTCGCCCAATTTCATCAAAAACGATTCCTGTTGCCAACGAATAATCATAACCTGTGATTTCTTGAACATAGAAATCTGCTGGTAATGTTTGGGCAAACAAAGAAAAATGTAGTAAAAAGATAATGTATATTAAAAAAAGACGTTTTATCATTTTAGTTTCTTGATCAATTAACGATTTAAGTATAATTTTTTTATTACAAATATGAACAGGAATTAAAGGTTTCTGTTGATAATAAAAGGCTTTCTCATTGAACTTGTTTAAGAACTCATGCTA
>CAZMEH010000273.1:0-7882 GCA_964564885.1 uncultured Saprospiraceae bacterium
ATCATTCTAGCTAATGTAATTGTAGTATTTATCATTTTGAATAACATCAATTAAGTCATAAAAAACACTTTCTACTTACTACCTATTACTTAAAATCTACTTCTTCGCCCTAGCTAGTAATTTTTTAACACTATATTTTCCACTTCCATTAGCTAGAATGATAAACAATCCGCCAATTAATCCGATATTATACATAAACAATTCTTGATTTTGAACATCATTGAATTCTATTATATAGAACACCATTCTTGGGAATAATAGCACTAGCAAGAGAAGTGCTCCAAGTTTTGAACGATAGCCCAATAAAACCAATAAACTACCTAATACCAATAAAATCACTTCTCCAATTGACAAATAACTCGTTGCTACACTTTTGGAAAAATAGATAAACGCTTGATAAACAAATATCATAGAAATGAATACACGACCAATTAAATCAAAAATATCTTTCATAAGTATTTGTGTTATTTGTTCAAATTATAGGTTTTTAAACTCAACCAGACGTCTGACTTTTCAGAACCATCAAACGTCTGATTAGCTACTATTCGCTATCGAAAAGAGCCTTCAAATTAGTCGCATCACGAACTTTCATTCGACCACCGAGCACCAACCTTAGTTCTCTTCTTCTCAATGCACCATCATATCGATCTTGCTCTTCGCCAGTTAGGGCAAGTACAGGCGGAACACTACAAGGTTTCATATCTTCCTTGTTTAAGGCAACGAAAGTTAAATAAGCATCATTACATTTTCTTTGGTTATCGCCTTTCATTCCAGCAGCAAAAACTTCTACGTAAATCTCAACTGAAGTACTAAAAGCCCTTGTGACACTTGCTTGCAAAGTAATCACATCACCATTATGAATAGGCTTTTGAAAAGAAACATGGTCAACTGAAACTGTTACCACATCTTTAGTAGCGTGTCTTGCTGCACAGATTCCTCCTGCTATATCCATCCATCGCATCAAATTTCCACCCATTAAATTGCCTAATGGATTTGTATCATTTGGCATAATCATCTCCGTCATCACTGTAAAAGACTCACTTACTCGTTTTGCTTGCATAAAATAACCCTACTTTATTGGTTTAAGACCTTTATTTCAATATTTTGTCAAAAATAGACAATTTAAAAACTATTCAAAATCAACTTTACTCTTTTTAATCTATTCACAGTGAGGTAGATTTAATGAAAAATCATGCCACTGTGTATTTTAGAAGAGAGAGCAGAGAAGAAAGAAGAGAGACAAAAACTAAAACCTCATTGATTGTTAACTGATGCTACGCAAGACAATAAATAGCAAATATTTCATCAATCTAAAGCAACGTTGGTGCTTTAGAGTTTTAATTTTACGTAACATCAGTTAGTAATAAAAAACCTAAAAATAATCACTCTTCTCTGCCTGTGCCGATAACTCGCTGCTCTCTACTCTCTGTTCTAAATAGGTTTAATAAAAAATATCAAATGAATAATTGGATTTTCGTCATTGTAATAATAGTCTTAGTTAGTTACTGGTTCATTTCTTCCAATAAAAAATTGTCTGAGGACAAAGAAATCATAAAGAAATCCATTAAAGCACATGGTGGAAAAGCTTATGATAAATCTCACTTCTCTTATGATTTCAGGGATAAAAGTTACACATTTAAACACAATAATGGTTCGTTTGAATACACTCGAACGACGCAACAAGGCGATTCTACGATAGTAGATGTCACTTCAAATGATGGTTTCAAACGCTTTGTAAATGATATTGAGCAAAACCTGAGTGAAGAAGATGCGGCAAAATATAGCGGTTCTGTTGTTTCTGTTAATTATTTCGCACTGCTTCCCTACAAGCTCGAAGATGAAGCTGTCCTTTCTGAAAACATGGAAGAAACTGGCATCGAAGGAAAGGAATATTATACACTAAAAGTATATTTTCAAGCAGAAAACGGTGGCGAAGACCACGAGGATATTTATTATTATTGGATAAATAAGGAAACGAATTTTGTTGATTATTTGGCTTATTCATTCCCTACAGATGACGGATTGGGTATACGGTTTAGAAGTGCTTATAATTCTAGAACGATTGGAAAAATTCGTTTTCAAGATTATGTGAATTTCAAAGCACCTAATGGAACGCCTTTGGAACAATTACCTGAAATGTTGGAAAAGAATGAATTAGAAAAGCTTTCTGTTATCGAATTGAAAAATATAAAAAGGTTAGATTAAGTATTAGTTGGCAGTTTGCAGTAGGCCGTTAACGAAAAAACACTACAAACTGCAAACCGCCTTACTACAAGCTAAAAATCCCTTCCGCAACCTTAGCCGATGCGCTACCGTTTCCAAGTTTTTGATGCAAAGCTGAATACTCATCTTGCATCGCTTGATGGTTAGTCGGTTCTAAAATGGTTTCTAATTCTAACTGTAATCGCTTTGGATTAAAATCATCTTGTATCAATTCCGTTACTATTTCCTTATCCATGATAAGATTGACTAAAGAGATGTATTTAATCTTTACAATTATTTTAAAAAGCTCGTAAGAAACCTTACCACCTTTGTAGCAAACAACTTGCGGCACATTAAACAAAGCAGTTTCTAAAGTAGCCGTTCCAGAAGTAACAACAGCAGCTTTTGCACTTTTTAGTAAATCATATGTTTGTTGATGCACAATCGCCACATCAATATCAGTTTGATGTACTTGATTGAAATTTGCTATAATTTTCTGATACGTTTCTAGTCCAATAGCTGGCGCACCTGCAATGACAAATTGATAATCCTTGAACTGATTGACCATTTCGAGCATCGTCATCAAATGACTTTTTATCTCCTGACCTCGGCTGCCTGGCAAAAATGCAATAATTGGTTTTTCAGAAAGTCGATTACTTGTTTTAAAGTCATTTGATATAGGTAAATCACGAATTGCATCAAGCAACGGATGACCAACATAATTAACTTCATAATCATATTTAGCATAAAAATCTTTCTCGAAAGGCAAAATCACAAACATCTCATCGACTACTCGCCTAATCAATTTCACTCGACCAGCTTTCCAAGCCCAAACTTGCGGCGAAATATAATAAACCACCTTCAATCCTTCTTTTTTTGCCCATTTTGCAATACGCAAATTAAAACCAGGATAATCTATGAGAATAAGTACATCGGGCGAATAAGTCACAATGTCTTTCTTGCAATTGCTCAAATTTCGCAGAATCGTTCCAAGGTTTTGAATCACTTGCACGAAACCCATAAAATCCGCATCACGGTAATGTTTCATCATCCCATGCTCGCTTTCCGATTGCATCAAATCGCCACCTTGAAAACGAAAATCAGCTTTTTTATCCAACCGTTTCAACGCTTTCATCAGATTTGAACCATGTAAATCACCCGATGCTTCACCTGCTATAATGTAGTATTTCATAAAAATCGTTTAACGATTAACAGTCCGTCCTGCGGCTGTCAATTCGTCTTCTAAATAAAATAAAAGTAAATATCATTGAATAATCTCATTATTCTTAATCGAAACTTTAGCAGAAAACGCCAAATTCAAATCACCTTTACCAGCCAATGACTCCTGAATATTCAAAATAGAACGTGTCAACTTTCCTTTATGCAAAACCTTATCCTTGTATTTAATCGTTATCACATTATCCAAATCTAACATTTTATCATTAATCAACAACTCAATTATTTCACCATAATTCTCATTAATAATAATTTCATTTACTGCTCGATTATATGCCACTTTGATTTCACCCTTAGTTTCAATCATCTCCTTTGGCGTTTTCACCCAATAAAAAGAAGCATGATGTCTTCCACTTTGTTTCCATGCAATTTTCTCAGGAATAGGGTTTCGTTGAAATTTCGCCATCCACGGAAGCGCAACCTTATCTTCCAATTTCATCCAATGACCTAAACCTTCATGTATTTGCACTTCGTGAACATAAGCACTTTTAGAAGTCTGACTTTGTAATTCTTGCAAAGCATCTTTCCATTTCTGAGCCACTTTATTTCTATTATAAGCTGCATCTTCTGCGCCCATATGAATAGTAAAAGGTGTATTTCTAAGATTAAACGGCAGCGCATCATTTGGATGTCCAGCCATCATAGAAGCCGCAGCCCATCGGTCTGCCATTCTTGGCGCAAGCTGATAAACGCCATCACCGCCAGCAGAGTATCCAAGCAAATAAACCTTATTTGGATTTACGTTTTCTTTGATTACCGCCATTTGAATAAGGAGATTCATCAATTCATCAATATGACTTTCGTGCCACAAATTCCAAGTATTCGTCGGTGCTCTCGGCGCAAGATAAATGCCTTCCATATTCTTCATCGTCGCATCATACAAATGCTTTTGATTATTATATTGCTGGTCATTTACACTAGCAGGCGCACCGCCACCGCCATGCAACGAAATATATAAACTTCTTCCGTCGGCTGGTTTTTTGCCAAATTTATCATAGAAAAACCGCATTTTATAATCTTGATAAGAAAGCTCACGCTTGTCCCATTCCTTGCCGTACTTCTCTAACATTAAGGCTTTTTTGTCTGAATAGAGCAGTTTTATAGCTTCTTCTGCTTGTGTTTTGGTGAGTTCTTCTTTTGCAAATGTGGTGCTTTCTAAAGCTCCTCTTTCTTCGGCTGGCTTTGCTAACCAATTTTTTAAATTTTGAATAGCAGCAGTTGTGGCTTGACTTGTTGTATTTGCTTTATTGCTGACGCATTGTAGTGTTAATATAGCGATGCAACATAGTAAGAGGATTTTAGTATTTTTCATAATTGCTTATTGACCTAATGGATTTAATACAACTTGACATTTTGGATTTTTAATCATCAGCCTTTCAATTTCTTGATCATTGAGTTTTGATTGAAAACATTTTATAACTTTTATATTCTCGATATCATATATTGGTTCTAAAGAAGAAACGTATGTATGATTTAAAGATAGTATATTTAAATTTTTTAAATTTTTCAACGGTTCTATCTCTAAAACTCACCCGCCAATATATGTGCATTATAAATAGACAACCAAATCAGCGCATAAATAAACGTCGGAATAAAAACACCTCGCATGGATTGAAGCATTCTTTTGCGATTGAATACAGAGAAAGGAAGCAGATTCAAAATAATGGCAAGCAATCGAATCAGCTTATCCGTAAAACCCGTAAAAGGACCGCTAAGACCAGCAAACGACTCATTAATCATCATCAAAACGGCTAATCCTATGAACGGTACAACGATACCAGCTCCGATTCCAAATAATATACTATCATACTTTTCCCAGCTCTTTGGCTTAGGTTGTTGTCTTTGATTATACATAGGTACATTTACGATTTTAGATTGACGACTTGCCTGCTGCAAGCAGGTTTTAAATATTGCGCAGTCAAAGCGTTTTAAAATACATTGCTGTAATTGTTCAAAATAGTTGAACAATTACAACAATTATTTTATTTGTAAAAAGTCTTATTTAACTTATCAATGGCATTGTAAGCGGTCAAATCATGACCACACGGGACAGCCGAAACATAACCAGCAGCCAAAGCAGCTAAATCATTATCATCACCTTTGTCGTAGTTATGAAACTTACCCGCTAACCAATAATAAACTTCACCAAGCGGGTCTTTCCCTTCTTGAAAATCCTCGATCCAAAGACCTTCCGCTTGTCGGCAAAACTTGATGCCTTTGATTTCAGCTGCTGGTAAATTTGGAATATTGACATTCAACAAATTGGTATTTTCAAGACCATTATCTAGCACATAACGGATTAATTCTCGAACGTAACGCTTTGACGGTTCAAAATCTGCATCTTCCGCAAAATTCAATAACGAAAATCCAATCGCAGGAACACCATGAATCGAAGCTTCCATCGCTGCGGACATCGTTCCAGAGTAAATAATATTGATAGATGAATTTGAACCATGATTGATTCCAGATACACAAATATCAATTTTTCTACCTTTTAAAAGAACATTTTTACCCAATTTGACGCAATCAACAGGTGTTCCGCTACATTCGTAAGCAGCAATATCATCGCCAAATGGTGTTACTTTTCGCAATCTCAAAGGCTCACGCATCGTAATGGCATGACCTTGACCCGATTGAGGCTTATCTGGCGCAACGACCACGACTTCACCAAATTCTTTGGCAACTTCCACCAAAGCACGAATACCAGAAGCCAGTATTCCATCATCATTCGTCACTAATATTAAAGGCTTTTTCATTGTTTAAAGGTTTTATAAATTCATTGTCTCCTAGTTTCATTATTTTTCAAAAACCAGACAAACACATAAATTCGTAATTCGTAATTAAAGAAACTACCATTCGTTTTTCCACATCATCGACTCTAGCGGCTTGATGTTTCGCTTATTATATTTAGCATTTGGCTTCTTATTATATAAATTTTCAATATCACCTTCTACTGAAAAATAAATCAACTGACCAATCGGCATATTCGGATAAATGCGCACAGGCATGATACACGAAATCTCCAAAGTCCAGTGATTACAAAAACCAACATCGCCTTTTCCAGCCGTTGCATGAATGTCAATTCCAAGGCGACCAGTACTTGATTTACCTTCCAAAAACGGCACAGCGTTATGTGTTTCGGTATATTCTAAGGTAGAACCGAGGTACAAAACACCAGGTTGAAGCACAAAACCTTCTTCTGGAATAATCATTTCCTGAACTGTATTGTGTTTTTTTGCATCTAGTTCTCTAGATTCATATAAGGCAAAATGCTTACTCAAATGCACATCGTAAGAATTAGTGCCTAACGCTTTTCTATCAAAAGGTTCGATAATAATCTCCTTCGTTTCTATCGACGCTAATATTTTTTTATCTGAAAAAATCATATTATTTCTAGTGAATTGACAATTTATAAATGATTTTACTGGAAGCAAAGTTTAAAAAATCTTTATTTTCGCTTCTCTCCTCTCTCTTCCAAAAAATTACCACAAACATAGGAAAAAGTCAGTTTATAAGACTTAGTAATAAACAAGTTCTTAATCTTTATTCTGACGAAGTTGTTTTAATGCTGCTTATCCTTTATTTTTAATAAAAATCAAAACAGGTAACATTCAAAAAATAAGTTCAAAATTAGATGATAACAGCAATCATAGTAGATGACGTCCAAAAAAGTAGA
Source organism: uncultured Saprospiraceae bacterium (assembly GCA_964564885.1). Classification (GTDB taxonomy): domain Bacteria; phylum Bacteroidota; class Bacteroidia; order Chitinophagales; family Saprospiraceae; genus CAKZLL01. The sequence goes on from CAZMEH010000273.1 coordinate 7,115, forward strand.
GCCTTATTACTTCAATTATTAACGCAGCATTGTCCGCAAGTCAGCGTGTTAGGTATGGCGGCGTCCGCTGATGAAGCGCATTTCTTGATATTAGAAAAACGACCGCAGCTCGTTTTATTAGATGTTGAAATGCCAAATGGTTCAGGTTTTGATTTAATGATGCGCTTCCAATCTCCTGATTTTGAAGTCATTTTCACAACGGCTTACGATAGATATGCACTACAAGCGATCAAGTTTTGTGCTTTAGATTATTTGTTAAAACCGATTAGTATTGATGAATTGAAAGCGGCTGTGATAAAAACAGAAGACAAACTCAACCAAAATATCACGAAACGTAATTTTTCTGTTTTAATAGAAAATCTAAAAAATAACAATCACAGAGATCATAAAATCGGTATTCCTACCTTAGAAGGACTTCTTTTTATTAAGGTAGATGATATTCTCTATTGTACTGCGGATCGTTCTTATACACATATTCAACTTAAAGAAAAGCGCACTATTCTCGCTACTCGCAAGATTAAAGAGTTTGAACAATTGCTTTCTGAACATGATTTTTTCAGGGTGCATCGCTCGCATTTAATTAACCTCAATCATATTGAAAAATACTACAAAGGCGCAGGCGGATATGTTGTGATGAGTGATTCAAAGGCGATTGATGTCGCAAGAAGAAAGAAGGATGATTTTTTAGAACAGCTAAAAAAATTATAAAGATTTTAAATACTGTCCATTTCACAACTAAATCTTCTCTGGTTTATTATTAATTTAGAC
>CAZMEH010000274.1:0-9718 GCA_964564885.1 uncultured Saprospiraceae bacterium
AAAAATTTAAACTATTTATTTAATTATTTTGATTACCTTTGTGGTGTTAGTAATCAATAAAGTTACTTTTATTATTGGGTATTATTTCTAATATATTTAATTAGATATAATTAAAACCAATATTTAATATCTTGATAATCAATATCAAATAAATCGAATTAGAAACTTGACAACAAAATGACCTCAAAACTGAATCCTATTGATAGCTTCGCACGTATTAAACAGAAAATGACCGTCACATTTTAAACCTTTTCACCATTTTATTCGTAAAGAACAAAACTCAGAAACAAAATAGATTAACAAACGATAAAAACACATTACCATGAAAATCTCTCATATACCAATTCTATTCATGGGTTGTTTAGTACTTTACTCTTGTGAAAAATCTACACCACAAACGCACTTACAAAATCGTATTCAGACAGTCATCAAGTTGATGGAACAAGAAGATTATGAAAAGTTCTTAGTAAATTTTTATCCGCCGAGTAAAGTAGAAGAATTAAAACAAAGACATAATATTAAAAAATTAGCTAAGTATTTTGGTGAAGGCCCACAGAAAACCTACTTGTTGAATTATTTGAAAACCATTAAAGACAAAGCGCCTCAGTTTAAAGATAATAATACAAAAGCTCATTTTGCTAGTGAAAAATTCGACAACGAATTGATTTGGCAAGAGGTTGATGGAAAATGGTATCTGGTAAATTGATTCGATTGACAATTTTAGAAATAGCCAGATATCAGATACCTTTGAGGTATCTGATATCTGGCTATTTCTCTCGACTAAAATGCAGAAACTTCTCTCACAAAGTTCGACTGAGTAATTGTCAAAGAACAAAAAATTATTAAACCAACTTAAACTGTAATTCTGCTAAGTGCTTGTAAATTCCGTTTGGAATAGCTAATAACTCTTCGTGATTACCGATTTCTGCAATCTGACCTTTATCCAAAACATAAATAACATCCACATCTCGAACCGTAGATAAACGGTGCGCAATGATGATAGAAGTTCTACCAATCATCAATTTGTCCAATGCCTCTTGAACTACCTTTTCAGACTCTGCATCCAATGAAGAAGTCGCTTCATCCAATAACAAAATACTAGGATTTCTTAAAATTGCTCTTGCAATCGCTACACGCTGACGCTGACCTCCCGAGAGTTTGATTCCTCGTTCGCCGATAAGCGTATCCAAACCTTCTGGGAAAGTAGAGATAAATTCCCAAGCGTTTGCTTGTGTTGCAGCAGTGATGACTTCCTCGTCCGTTGCATCTGCTTTTCCGTAAAGGATATTATCACGGATAGTTCCGCCAAATAGCGTTACTTCCTGTGGAACAATCGCAATATTATTACGGTAAGCCCTCAAGTCTTCTGGATAAATACTTTTTCCATCCACTTGAATATCACCACTTTTAATATTATAAAAACGTAACAACAACTGAATAATCGTAGATTTTCCTGCACCACTAGAACCAACTAAAGCAATCTTTTGACCTGCTTTGATGTCTAATGAAATCCCTTTCAAAATTGGAATATCTGGACGAGTCGGATAAGTGAAGTGAACATCTTTGAAGCTAACGTTTCCTTCAATTTGATATTTTGTTATTGCATCATGTGTCAAATCAACTTCACTTTCGTTTTCTAAAATATCTCTGATACGTTCCGTTGCGCCCAATGCACCTAAGACTTCGGTCACGAAGTTTCCTAAACTAGCAATCGAACCGCCAATGATGAAAGTATAAGCGACAAAGGAAGTCAATGAACCTGATGTCAATGTTCCGTCTTGAAGCATGACAGCGCCTTGCCAGATGACAAAGAACAATCCACCAAACATAATTGTAATAATGAAAACAACAAAAACAGCCCGACTTCGAGCGTAATTCAATGCTACTTTTACTACATCGTCAATTGAACTACTATATCTTTTTGATTCAAATATTTCACTCGTAAATGCTTTGATTACTTGAATTCCAAGTAAGGCTTCACTCAAAAACGAGTTAGAAGCAGCCAAACTATCTTGACGTTCTTTCGATAGTTTACGAATGTAACGACCAAAAATCATTGCGCCTCCAACGACAACGGGAACAGTCACCAACATCACTAATGACAAACGTGGCGTTGTCCAAACCAAAAAGCCAATACCAATAAAAAGGATCACCACTTGACGAAGCAACTCTGCCAACGTAATCGAAAGCGTATTGTATAATCGCTCGACATCTGCGGTGATGCGGCTAATCAAATCACCTGTTTTGTTTTCTTCAAAAAAGGAGATGGGTAGCGAAATTATTTTTTTGTAAACGGCTGTACGAATATCTGCGACACCTCTTTCACTCACTTCTGCAAACAACAGAACACGAGTGTAGGATATAAATCCTTGTACAACCAAAATAACAACTAAACCGATTCCGACATCATCTAAAGAAATATCTAATTCAGAGTTTCCTTCCGCAATGTCAATCATCAAACCGATCAAGTATGGAAAAACCATAAAAATCAAACTAGTGATCACTAGCAAAACCATCCCTAAAATAAATTTAGCCCGATAAGGTCTAATATATTTGAAAACAGCCATTGCTTGCTTCAAACTTTCCCTGTTTAGTTTCCCTTTGGGTGCATCATCATCTATTCCTTTATTTCTTCTTGACATATTATTTTATTAATTGTTGAATTTCTTTCCATTTGTGGCGAGAACTCGCTATTCAACAAATTATTTTGTCTTTTGATTAATCAAAGTTGAATAATCCGTACAAAATTAGAGTTTAGTATTGATTTCTTTAATAAGATGATGTTTTTTTTCGACGAAACTTTTTTCACTTGACAAATCAAACGAATAATTGAACAGTTGAGCGGAAGAATATTAAAGGAGCAGGAGATAAAAAATCTACCTATTTTATTGAAGTTTTGTTTAGATAGATTGAATTTTCCTACACAACCTTATCTTTTTTTGTTTAAGTCTTACCTCTTAGGCTTATAACTGATATTACGCAATAATTTAAATGGAGCGTTAGCAAAATCAGTACTTTTATTTCAAACTTGTCAAAAATAAGCGAAAATTATTTCTACTACTTTTTACTTATTTTAGATGAAAAACAAAAAATCTCATTAGTTCTACGTACTTTAGGAGTCCGTTATAAACAAATTGACATTTTGACTTGTCTTTTTTACCGTTAACTTTATTAAAAATTACTCGGTCAAGCCTAATAAACCATAATATATTCGCCACAGGATGACTATGTCTACATTTTTTATCTCATTAAGAAAAAAAATCCTCACTTAATACTTTAATCTTTTCGTATTAGTTCTATCCAATTTAATACTCCACAAAAGCAGATGTGATTATAAATAAATATAATTCCTTATTTTTGAATAGGGAAAAACAAAACATAGAACTAATAAAACGAAAGTGACTTCAAAGACAAAAAATTCATACTAGAATTACTGATAAATTAAGACTCTTATTAGATTAATGGAAATTAATTTCTATAAATTTCACGATTAGTTTTCCTCAGTTAATTTAGATGCTAACTATTATTTTTAAGAGGTTCTCAAAAATAATAATTAGCAAATAGTATTAAAAAAGTTAATGACTGACACAGAAAAACACTATCACTCTTTCATTTTTTCTGAAAAAGATAGAAAGAAGCTATTATTTCAAGAATTACTAATCGCAACAATTATTTGTTTTGCGTCACTAATCATTACGCTTATAGTAGATATAAAAGGCACTTTAGCCATTAGTATTAATGTAATAGGAAGTATTTTATTCCTTATTATTTTGTCTTTAATTCATAAATACTATAATCTAGCCGTTAAATTATACCTTGCCTTTTCACTGATTCTTGTTTACTTAATCGTTATCTTTTTACCCATCATCAAGTTTCCAGCTCTTTTTGTTCTTATTATTAGTCTTAACGGCTTTACCTATTTAGCTAATCATAAAATAGCTACTTTATTCTTAAAAATTAGTTTACCGATTGGTCTGCTAACTTTAGTTTTAGAAATAGGATATAGCTATTACTATCATTATACAGGTCCAGTTGATCAAGGTTCTTGGTACAATGATAATATCATTTTACTCCTTGTTGTAGCTGTTTTGGTAACTAAAGTCTTTTTCTTAATTCAGAATTATCAGCGTATTTTAGAATATATTATTAACAAATACAAGACAGACTACAAGTATATTTTCGAAACCAATTCTTTAGCTATTGTCAATTCTGATATTACATCTTTATATGATTTTGTTCAAAACCTAAAAACGACACAAAGCATAACTGATATTAAAGCTTATCTAGATAAGAACAATCACCATGTTTCAACATTAATCAGTTCTGTTCGTATCAATAAAATTAATTCGAAGGGATATGAAATAATAGGTTCTACTGATAAAAATGCATTATTTGGCAATAAAACCAATATTTATAATCAATCATTAAAAAACGCAATCTATGGCGAGTTAGTCGCTTTGTTTGATGATAAACCAGGATTTGAGACACAAATAGACCTTATTAATCAGCAAGGCATGTATAAACGATTGAAATATTTTGTCAAATATCCTATTAATAATGATTTTTCTAGTGTTTCTTACACCTACCTAGACATTACTGAGCAACAAAAAGTAAGACACGAACTGAAAGCGAGCAACGAACGTTATCGCACTTTATATGCTAATGCGCCTGTTGGAATTATCATCTTGGATATAGATACAAGAAAACGTGGATTAGACTGTAACGAGATGCTTTTGAAAATTTTGAAAGTAGATAAAGCAACTGCTCTCAGTGGCAATATGATTATTTTAAGTCCAGAAATTCAGCAAGATGGAAAATCGACTAAAGAAAAACTAGGCACAATTATGTCAAAGTTTAGAAGTTGTCGAAAGCCAATGCAATTTGAATGGTTATTCAAAACAGCAGATGGTGTACCTATTTGGACAGAAGTAACTTTTTCTTCTTTGCAATGGGAAGGCGAGATGCAAAGCATTATGTTTATCAAAGATGTAACTAAGCAAAAAAGACAGCAACAGCTTATTCTCCAACAATTGAGCGCACTTAATGAAAGAAAAGAAGAACTAGAAAAGTATATTGCCTCTAATTTAGAATTAGAAAATTTTGCATATATCGCTTCTCACGACTTGCAAGCACCGTTGAGAACCGTCATTAGTTTTAGCCATTTATTAGAAAAAAGTTTGCAAGGTAAAACAACAACAGCGCAAGAAGAGTACCTCAAATTTATTGTTGATGGCACTTATCACATGCGTCAATTGATAAACGATCTTTTAGCATTTTCGAGTGTCAATACAACTCAAATCAACCTTAAAACATTTAAAATTCGGAATACCGTTGAATTAGTGCTCTTGGATATGAAAGAACATATCGAAAATAAAAATGCAAAGATTACTTGTTCTAATATAGATTTTGAAATCACCGCAGATAAAACAAAACTCCGACAACTGATTCAAAATCTGGTCAACAATGCACTAAAATTCACCGTTGAAGGTAAAGATGTTGAGATCAGTATTATAGGAGAAGAGACTGATAAACATTGGAAAATTTCTGTAAAAGATAATGGAATAGGCATTAAAGAAGAGTTTCAAGAACAGATTTTCTTACTATTCAAACGACTTCACGGACAAAAAGAATACGTTGGAACAGGAATTGGTTTAGCACTTTGTAAAAAAATTGTAGAACAACATCAAGGTAGCCTTAGAGTTGAATCCAAAAAAGGTGATGGTAGTACTTTCCATTTTACTATCGCTAAGAATATTGAATAATGAAAGAATTTAGAGCCAACGGAAAACTATTGCTATCTGGCGAATACTTTGTACTAGATGGCGCACTATCGCTAGGTTTGCCTACTCGCCTTGGTCAACGAATGACCGTTGAAGAATACACTTCTGATGAAAAAAAGATCCATTGGCAAGGTTTTGACCATGAAAATAACAGTTGGTTTGAAGTGGTTTATAATATATCTGATTTAGAAATTGTATCAACTTCTGACAACGACGCAGCCATTTTATTACAAAAAATGCTAACGTTCGTTATTAGCAAAAACGCTACATTATTACAAACAGGAAATGCTTTTCGTATAAAAACCTATTTAGAATTTCCTCGTAACTGGGGCTTAGGAAGTAGTTCAACGCTGGTCGTCCTATTGAGCAAATGGGCAAATGTTGATCCTTTTGAAACGTTGTTTAATTCTATGAAAGGTTCTGGTTACGATATTGCTTGCGGAATGGCAAACGGTGCGGTGACTTACCAACTGAATGGTATTATTCCCAAAATGGCAGCGGTAGATTTTAATCCTTCCTATGCTCCAAACGTTTATTTTGTGCATCTAAATCAAAAGCAAAATAGTCGGGAAGGAATTGCAAGATATAGAGCAAAAACAAAACTTGGTATTACTCCATTAGGTGAAATATCAACCTTGACTAATCAATTTATAAATGCTAAAACACTAAAGCAGTTCAATAAACTAATAGCAAAACACGAAACCTTAGTCGCAAAAACCATTGAATTATCTCGTGCAAAGGATTTATATTTTAAAGATTATCAATTCGGAGAAATCAAGTCATTAGGCGCATGGGGCGGAGATTTCATCATGGCAACAAGTGATAAACCTAAAGACGAAACTATTCAATATTTTAAAAATAAAGGTTTTGAAACCGTTCTTTCTTGGGACGAAATGATAAAGTAAGTTAGGTATTGGGCAAAAAACAAATATGTATTTACTTTTACTCGTGTACTTAAAGATGAAGTAGCGCAAATCCCGAAAATTAATGGATTTGCGCTACTTTTCGCATTGAACAGAAAATTTCTCGCTGAAATTTCATTGAGAAATCGAGACAGGTAATTGAACATTAAAAATTCCACCAAGCGGTATTCGGTTCTTGTACTCCAAGGATAATTGATTCACCGATTTTTGGTGTAACTAACTTCAAATCCAGCTTTTTAGCTGCTTCGCTAATGCGCTCAACGGGTTCTTGCCAACTGTGCGCTGCCAACGAAAATGCGCCCCAATGAATCGGCATTGCCATTTTAGCATTCAAATCAATCGCTGCTTGTGCAGACTCTTCGGGCATCATGTGTACTTCTTTCCACATATCATTATATTGACCGCATTCGACTAATGCCAAGTCAAAACTGCCGTATTTATCTCCAATTTCTTTGAAATGTGTTCCATAACCACCATCACCGCTAAAGTAGATTTTTTCATCTGACGACATAATCGCCCACGAGCCCCAGAGCGTTTCGTGTCGGTTCGTAAGACCACGACCCGAATAATGGCGAGATGGTAAACACGCAAAAGTCAAACTATCTACTTTCGCTTCTTCCCACCAGTTGAGTTCGGTAATTTTAGCCGCATCTACGCCCCAGCGTTCTAAATGTACTCGATTACCAAGTGGCAAAATATATTGATTCGTTTTTTCTTTTAGTTTTAAAATACTCGTGTGATCCAAATGATCATAGTGATCATGCGAGAGAATAATAATATCAATTTGTGGTAATTGTTCGATTTCTATCGGCAAATCTCCTTTGAAGCGTTTTGGGCCTGCAAACTGAAACGGTGAAGCATAATCGCTAAAAACGGGATCAATCAATATATTCTTACCATTCATTTGAATCAAGAAAGTCGAATGCCCAAACCAAATGACTCTAGTTTGCGTATCTGGCGTTTGCGTCAATAGCAGCGAATCCACAAAAAGCATCGGAAGCGGTTCTATCGGTTCTACTAAATCCTTGATTTTGGATTCCTCTTCCATGTATTTCATCCCTTTTCGGAAATCCATATCGTGTGTGGCAGAGATTGGATAACTGAATTTATCACCGTTGTGATTGTCCGCTTTTGCATATTCAGCTTTCAGTACTTTGGTGACTGTTCCGCCAAAGGAAGGATAATAATTAGTAGCGAAAACAGTTCCTAATACAATGATTAGAATGAAAGTAAGGATTCCTATTCCTAACCATTTGAATATTTTTTTGATAATCTTCATAGTTTTTTTGTTATTTGTTTCTTGTTATTAGCTATTAGCTATCTGGCAAATAATTGTAATCTGCCGTTATAGATAAAGGTAGTTTTTAGACACTTTTTGTACAAGCTCTCAAACGAATTTGAAGCTTTGTAATGAAATATAAGTAATAAGCCATAATTCTAAAGGGATTTTCGAGATGAAAGTTTAGCGATCAGTATATGTATTTTGCTATTTCATCTAAGTTCCAGATAATCAATTAAATCATATTCTAAATTTTTGTACTTTCATTCTAAGTACAAAGAAAAGTATTGACATGATAAACCATGCAATACATTTCAAGTTATTTTTTCATCATCATCATATTAGGATATTCATAAGTGATTAGACTTTTTTATGAATAAAACTATGTTTAGAAATACGTAAAAGTGTTAAATAATTCAAAGAGTAAGATTTATCTCATCTCCGCAATTTTCATTCTGCTATTTTTACTAATCAAGAATCGAAATTATTTTAAAGAAGATTGGCGTTTAAAAGCCTATGAGGTTCATGGCGTTGATATTTCTCATTATCAATTTGATGTTGATTTTAAGCAATTGAAAAATGATGGAATTCAATTTGTGTTCGTCAAAGCAACCGAAGGCGTTACTTATAAAGATAACTATTTTAAGAAAAACTGGGCAGAACTTGAAGAACATGATATTTTGCGTGGTGCGTATCATTTTTATCGTCCGTCTGTCTTAGCCAAACGTCAAGCAGCGGAATTTATAAAAACCGTTCCGCTTCAATCTGGCGATTTACCGCCTGTGTTGGATTTGGAAGAAACCGATAATCGCTCGGGTAAAATTGTTTTGAAAGGTGTTAAAATTTGGCTAGAAACCATAGAAGCACATTATGGCGTAAAGCCAATTATTTACGTTAATCAAAATTATTATAATAAATATATCAAAGGTAATTTCGAAGATTATCCGATTTGGATTGCAGCATATCGTTGGAACAAACCTGATGTCCCAGCAAAGGATTGGGAGTTTTGGCAATATTCAGACAAAGGCTGGCGCAACGGTGTAAAAGGTCGAGTTGATTTGAATGTCTTTAATGGTAGTTACGAAGATTTAAAAAAATGGAGAATTAAGTAGGAAAGTTGTTGAGTAAATTAATTCACTCAACAACTAGCCCTTTCTCCTACTTCGCAAACATCTGATTGATATCTCTGAATGCTTTAAATTCTAAAGGCGTACCGCACGGATCTAGGAGAAACATGGTTGCTTGTTCGCCTGGCAAGTCTTTGAAACGAATGTATGGTTCGATGATAAACTCGATATTTTTTGCTGTCAGTTTTTCTGCCAATGCTTCCCATTCCTGCCATTGCAAGACAACGCCGTAATGCGGAACAGGCACATTTTTACCATCAACTTGATTGGTGTGCAAATCGTGATTGGGTGATTTTGGTTTGTAATGCAGGACAAATTGATGTCCGTACAAGTCCAAATCAACCCAATTTTCTGCGCTTCGTCCTTCTGGACAGCCGAGTATTTCGGTGTAAAATTTTCTAGCCAATTCAACGTCGTGAACTGGTATTGCTACATGAAATGGATTAACAGGCATTTTTTTTAATTAAGAATTACGAATTATATTTATGTTCCGATAGCTATTTAAATAATCAAGAAATCAGAAATGTAATCATTGCGTTGTCAATTGTTCATTGTCAAACCTGTCCCGAAACCTCAGGATTATCAATCATCAATTCTCTTATATCTTCC
>CAZMEH010000275.1:0-1676 GCA_964564885.1 uncultured Saprospiraceae bacterium
CAAAGACAAAAAATTGTTGAAATAGGCGAAGCAAATCATTATGAGCCGATACAGGGCAGGATTCAAGAAACACTTTGGCGATTCGATCAATTTACGCCAGTTGTAACAAAATCTATTCAAAAAACAAAGACAGAAGAAACAAGTCTAACGGATAAGTTAGATAAGGTAATTATGCATCCTATTATTGGGCCTGCTATTTTCTTTTTATTAATGTTGTTGGTTTTTCAGGCTATTTTTACTTGGTCGAGCATTCCAATGGATTTGATAGAACAAGGAATTGGCGCATTGAATACATGGACAAAACAAACTTTGCCTGCTGGCTGGCTCAATGATTTGTTAACCGATGGGATTATTGCAGGATTGGGCGGTGTATTTATTTTCATTCCACAAATTGCTATTTTATTCTTCTTGATTTCTATCCTTGAAGAAATTGGCTATATGGCTCGTGCGGTTGTGATGTTTGATAAAATCATGCAGAAGTTTGGCTTAAATGGTCGAAGTATTGTTGCGCTAATCTCTGGCGGAGCATGTGCGATTCCTGCTGTGATGTCTGCTCGAACGATTAGCAATTGGAAGGAACAGTTGATAACAATCATGGTAACACCATTGATTTCTTGTTCTGCTCGTATTCCTGTTTATATCGTTTTAATAGGTTTTGTGATACCATCATTTACGGTTTTAGGCATTTTCAATTCGCAAGCATTAGCGTTTATGGGTTTATATTTGCTTGGAATTATTTCCGCTTTAGGCTCGGCACTTGTATTTAAATTGATTTTAAAAAATAGAGATAGAAGTTTCCTAACTATTCAATTACCCGATTATCGTACGCCAGAATTTAAAAATATAGGCTTGACGGTTTGGGAAAAGGTAAAAACCTTTACACTTGAAGTTGGAAAAATTATTATAATTATATCAATTGCGCTTTGGTTCCTAGGTACTTATGGCCCAAGTAATAAAATGGCGCTAGCGGAAAAAGAAGCGATTGAAATAGCGATTGAAAAAGGTTTTTCAGCGATAGAAAGAGATGATTTGATTGCTTCTAAAGCATTAGAGGCATCGTACATTGGTCATTTTGGAAAATTCATCGAACCTTCGATTAGACCGCTTGGCTATGATTGGAAAATTGGAATTGCTTTGATTACTTCATTTGCAGCAAGAGAAGTTTTCGTTGGAACAATGGCTACTATTTATAGTATTGGAAGTGCAGAAAGAGGCGATGATTTTGAATATGCAATCAGAGATAGAATGGCAAAAGAGGTCAACCCTATCACGGGAGAACCTGTTTATACGATAGCAACGGCACTTTCTTTATTGTTGTTTTATGTATTTGCGATGCAGTGCATGAGCACACTCGCCGTCGTTAAGCGGGAAACAAATAGCTGGAAATGGCCTATTATTCAATTTACATTCATGACTGTTTTAGCTTATGTAAGTGCGTTCATTGCCTTTCAGTGGTTTAGTTAGCGAGGTATCTTTTAAAAAAAATCATACTACTATACATTCTTAAAAAATCGAGATAAAGATACGTTTACTAAACTTTAAAAGTTTAGTAAACGTGATTATGATTCTAAATGTATAGTAGTGTGAGTATAAATCTTAAAGTACAAACGGGCATCTTGTCCGTTTATATTTTTATTTTTTTGAAAATTAGTATTTTTATACTAATTTTAGTTTTA
>CAZMEH010000276.1:0-4849 GCA_964564885.1 uncultured Saprospiraceae bacterium
TTTTAGAATATAAATAGAGAACGGCTAAAATTTTGGTTCTTTGAAAAGTTTCGTAAAAAAACGCTAAATAAAAATTTTAGCCCAATTCTAGTTACGGAGTAGGCTGCCTACTTCGTAACTATTTCATGATTTTTATAAAATTTATCGAAAATCACGGAATTTTTCAAAGAACCAAAATTATAAAAGCTCTTAAAAATACAGTTATTTGTTTTAAAATATGATTTTTCATTTGAAATCAATATACAAATGGTAAACACCTTACAGTTCTACTTTGGGAAATTTTGATTTTTTTAAATTCGTTTGGTTTGATCCAAGTAATTCTTGATATAATTTTCATCAAAAAATAGCATTTAAAACAAATTATTCTATTTGAGATTTTATTTGAAACAAAATATAACTTTTTTCAATCTTTTATTGATACCTTTTTATTTACTTAAACAATTGCAATTCAAATATTTAAACGATTACTCGAAACAAATAATAGGTTTACATTCAAAACATTTGTTTGAAACTATTTGATTCTTAAAACATATTGTTTTATGTTTGCATAATACTAATCAATTACATATCAAACTAATAAAAAAGGTCATCATGAACACACAGGTTATACAAGTGAGAGAAAAAGTAAAACATCTATTAAGAAGTAATATGTTTGTAGCGAATGCAATGCTACAAAAAAACTGGTTTAGACTAGTTATTTTATTTGTCATTGCGTTCGTTGTCGTTCGTAAGGATTTGAACATTCAATTAAACTTAGTTAGTTCACCAAAATTTGAACAACAACAGGATAATGTGATACCTGCTTCACTAGGCGGAATCGAAGAGCCTAAGTCAGAAAAGATGAGTTATATCGAAGCTCCTAAAGAAGAAACGAAGCCTCGTATTTTGGATAAAATGAAAACTAATATTACGGCAAGCCAACCAAAATCAGTTAAAAAACCAGCTAAAATTAATAAACCGAAAGCAAAACCTTCTAATCTAGCTAACACCTTTTCAAATATTGGTTTTATCCTAAATCCGACTTATGCTAAACGCAATAATATAAACCCTTCGATTGTTGCAGAGAAACGTAGAGTTTGTGAAGCTTACATCAAAAATTACGCACCGAGTGCCGTTGAAGAGATGAAAAAATATGGAATTCCTGCCAGTATTACGCTTGCACAAGGATTGCTAGAAAGCAATGCAGGAGCAAGTAAATTAGCTACATTAAATCAAAATCATTTTGGTATAAAGTGTTTCGCAAGAAATTGCAAGCCAGGACATTGCTCAAATTACACGGATGATTCTCACAAAGATTTTTTCCGAAAATACAAAAGTGTTAGGGAAAGCTACAGAGCGCACAGTTTATTTTTACAAAGAAGTCGCTACCAACATTTAAGCAAATTAGGAGCTAAAAATTACAAAGAATGGGCGCACGGACTTCGAAAGGCAGGTTATGCGACAGACAAAAAATATGCTCCTAAATTAATCACACTTGTTGAAACTTTAAAACTGAACAAGTTTGACCAATAATATTTAGTAATTTTTTTAATCAAACTTACCGAATTGTTTTGATGGCTCGAACAATTTTTAAAGCTGCTTTGGAAAAGTCCAGAGCAGCTTTTTTATATTGAGAAGTCAGACCTACCGATTACTATCGGTATCGCTGACAGAGGTCAGATCGCCTACGGCTGTCAGATAAATGTTTACTTATGCTTTATAAAAATCCCTTTACTTCTATAAAAGAATATTTTTATTTCTGACAGCCGTAGCCGATCTGGCAGAGAGCGAAGTGAACAATCTGACCGCTGACTTCTTTTAGCTTTGTTTGTATCCAAAGTTCTTCAACATATCATCATCATTTCGCCAACCTTCCTTAACTCTAACATGCAATTCTAAATGCACTTGTTTGCCTGTAAACTTCTCAATTTCTTTACGAGAATCAATTCCTAATGAACGAATCGTAGTACCATCTTTACCGATGATAATTGATTTTTGCGTTTTTCGGGAGACAATAATATCAGCTCTAATTCTAATCAAAGGACGTTTAGGGTCAACTTTATAAGTTTCAATTAAAACTTCACAAGAATAAGGAATTTCTTGTTTGTAGCGCATCAAGATTTTCTCTCGAATGATTTCACTCGCAAAAAATCGTTCAGACTTGTCCGTCAATTGATCCTTAGGATAATAAACAGGCCCTTCTGGCAAATATCTAATAATGAATTTTACCAGCTCCTTTGTATTTTTCTTCTTCAATGCAGAGATTGGAAAAATTTCAGCAAATTCCAATCGCTTACTCCAAAGTTGAAGAAGTTTGATTAGTTTTTCTGGCTTTATAAGATCAATCTTATTTATAACTAAGAAAATAGGTACTTTAACCTTTTTCAACTTATCAATAATTGGATCATCTTCTTCATATCTCTCCAACGGATCCGTCAAAAAAAGCATAATATCAGCATCTTCAAACGAGCCTTCCACAAAAGAATTCATCGCTTTTTGCATCTTATAAGCTGGGTCTTTAATAATCCCTGGCGTATCAGAAAAGACAATCTGCGAATCCTCATCGCTCACAATTCCGATAATTCGATGGCGAGTCGTTTGTGGTTTATTGGTAATAATAGACATACGTACGCCTACCAATGAGTTCATCAATGTTGACTTACCTACGTTTGGTCGTCCGACAATATTTACAAATCCTGAATTGTGCTTTTTCAAATAAGTTGAATTAATAAAAGTTTTTAAAAGTTGATTTCTTAGTGCAAAGTTAAGAAACTATTATTTACGTTATCCTTAATTATTAAATTTATCTAAACTCTTCTACTTTTAATCTTATTTAAATTCGAAATAACGCTTTCTATGTTAACTTTGAATCCCGTTTCAATCATAAAAAACTAGTTCAAACTTAAAACGCTATGTATTATAATACAATATCACAAATCACTGCCGAAATTGAAAAAATTATAACCCAAGCAAAAACTGATTTTTCTCATTTAAGTTATGAACAATTAAATTGGAAACCTAATGCAGATTCTTGGAGCGTCGGACAATGTCTTGGTCATTTAGTACAATCTGCGGATGCGTACAAACCGCTTTTCATAGCATTAGTCAACAAGAATCAACCTTCTAATTTCTGGCGAAATATTCCTTTTTTACCAAAAATATTTGGGAAAGAAATACTCAAAGCAGTCGATCCTGTTAGAAGTAAAAAAAGCAAAACGTTTCTTATTTTTGAACCTGCCCTAAGTCATATATCTCTTGACATTATAGATAAATTGGAAAGTAAATTAAATACGTTTAGTCTATTAGCAAAACAATTAACGAACTATGATTTGAAGAAAACAATTGTCACTTCTCCTGCTTCTAAGTTTGTAAATTATAGTTTATTAGATGCCTTAAATATCGTAACAATTCATAATTATCGTCATTTCAACCAAGCTAAGGAAGTTATGGAAATGAGTGAACTTCCGAAATAAGCATTAAGTATCGGATACCTTCGAGCTCTGCAAATTACCCGCAGGCCTAAAAGGAGCGTTAGACCTTCGAGATATCCGACACCTAATTATCTAAATACTTTTTAAATCAAAGCATCCAAATCCACATCTTCCACCATATTAGGCAAAGTAACTTTCAAATTCGGATTGCGTTCCATTTCTCGCTTAATTGCAAAAACAGCCCCTTCATTTCTAGCCCATGAACGACGAGCAATTCCGTTATTTACGTCCCAGAAAAGCATAGATTCCAATCGGCGAGCAGAGTCTGCTGAACCATCGATAACCATTCCAAAGCCACCGTTAATAACTTCGCCCCAGCCGACGCCACCGCCATTATGAATCGAAACCCAAGTTGCACCACGGAAACTGTCACCGATAACATTTTGAATTGCCATATCAGCCGTAAACATCGAACCATCTTTAATATTCGCCGTTTCACGATAAGGCGAATCCGTTCCAGAAACATCGTGATGATCACGACCTAGAACGATAGGCGCACTAATTCGACCCGATTTAATCGCATCGTTGAAAGCCTGTGCAATCTTGATTCTTCCTTCGCTATCAGCGTATAAAATTCGAGCTTGAGAACCGACGACCAATTTATTTTCCGCAGCCGTTTTTATCCAATGCAAATTATCTTTTAACTGCAATTGAATTTCTTTTGGCGCATCAACTAATAACCCTTCAATCACTTCTGCTGCAATTTGATCCGTAATTGCCAAATCCTTTGGATCGCAAGACGTACAAACCCAACGGAATGGCCCAAAACCATAATCAAAACACAATGGTCCCATAATATCTTCAACGTAAGACGAATATTTGAAACTGCCATCTTCTTTTAAAATATCAGCTTGTGCTTCATCTCGAGCAGCTTTTAGAAAGGCATTTCCATAATCAAAGAAATACATACCTCGGTCGCTCATCGTATTAATCGCATTGACATGACGACGCAACGTTTCTTGAATACCGAGTTTAAATCCTTCTGGATTTTCGGAAATCATGCGTTTGCCTTCTTCAAACGATACATCAATCGGATAATAACCACCAGAATACGGATTGTGCAAGGAAGTCTGATCAGAACCTAAATCAACAAATATATTTTCAGTCACTAACTTTTCCCAAAGTGCCACAATATTTCCTTCAAAAGCAATCGAAACCGCTTCACCATTCGTTTGTGCTATTCGTATTCTAGGAATCAGTTTATCTAAGTCTGAGTAAATTTCATCCACCCAACCTTGCGCATGACGCTTTCTCGCAGCCGTCGGGTTCACTTCTGCAATAATACCAACTGCGCCACAAATCACAGCCGCTTTAGCTTGTGCACCAGACATTCCGCCAAGACCAGAAGTAACGAAAAGTTTCCCTTTCAATCCATCTCC
>CAZMEH010000277.1:0-3351 GCA_964564885.1 uncultured Saprospiraceae bacterium
TATTTCCTATTTCCTATTTCATTATCCATATTGATACAATTTCTTATTCCTTGATAGTTTATTCTCATCAAGTCGTATTTCTATGTTTAAAATTAAAAATATAAGTAATGGTCTAACTCATTTATACCTCATTCCCAAGGCTTCGTACAATCACTTTATTTGAAACCAAACGAAAGTGGATAGCAGTAGAAAGGAAGCAATCAGGAATGGTATAAAATGACGTTGACTGTTTTGACTTTTGTTGAAGCTCAGCGGTTTCTTTTGACCATTAAAGACAAATCCTGCCCAGTAATAAGGATTGGATTGAATTTCATTTGCCTTTTTCAAAAAATCTAACTTGGCTAAATGAAGTGCTTCGTCTTTAGAAAAACGATTAGAAAGATATTTATAAAAATTATTCATTAAGCTAACAGTCGCTTTTTCGTCAACTTCCCAAAGAGAATAAACCGTACTTTCTGCGCCAGCCATATTAAAACCATAAGAAAAACTGACCATTCCTTCGCCAACCTTGAATTGACCATTTCCTGTTTCACAACTGCCTAATACAATAAGTTCGGTGTTCAAAGACATCTCATATAAGTCTTTCAGGTAGATATAACCATTCTCAGATGGATAATTTCCGTTCACCTCTTTTGATAAAATAATTTTGGAGAGGAGAGGAGTTGCCTCATTGATAATGGTATGCGTAGCAAAATGTAACACAGGACGATTGACATTTGATGAAAAATTGGTGTAATTCGCATCGTTTGCAATAAGTGCTTGCGTGTTAAATTGGTGTTTTATCGCATTAATTAATTTTGTTGAGTGTAGCAATGCCATACAATTATCATATAAAGTATCCTTTGGCAATGTCTTTTTGTAACTAGATTTTAATTCATCAGTGAAAAGCGGTGCTAAAACCAATATTTCATTCTCAGAAAATTGATGCGGCTTAGAATAAGTATTCATGAAATCCTTTGCAGAATGGTGATAACTGATTTGATAATCATAAATTAAATAATCCAACATTGAAAAATCATAATTCCAATCCTCAGGCAATTTCGTTATTAAGCCATCAAAAGGCACGTAACTGAGCGAACCGTCAACTATAATAGTGATTTTTGAAACTTCTTTGAGGTGCGGCTTGATTGACTGCACTAATAATTGATACAAGGAAAAAGAAGTTTTGATTAATTCTTGTTCATTATCTTGAAGTACTTGCCTGTATTTTGTGATGAGTTGATTAGTTCTTGAAACCTCCGCCAAGCGAATCAATTGAATATTCTTTCTCGTGATTACAAAAGCATAAACGGCTTCTGTTCCGTAAAAATATTCTAAAAGTGCTTCCTCTTTGGATAAGCTATTTTGAAGCTGTTCAAGGTTTATTTCATCACTTTCTTGAAATTTGGAATAATTAGGATACAATGACATCATTCGTTTCTTAAATAGGAAATAGTCATTTTGCGTCTCATCTCTTTCGGTTTCCAATTGCTCAATGATAGCTTTATTAAGATTAATATCATTTAAAGCTAACCGACGCCGATTTTCTAAAGAGGTTAACGTAGCAATAAATTGTCCTTCTTGCATCAAAATGTCAGCTGGAATACCTGCAATGCTATTATTATCAGCATTTCGCAGCGTTTGACGTAGAATGACGTTTTTATTACGTTCTACAAGCTGAAATGCTTCTTTTATATATTTATCGTCAGCATTACCTTTGGAAAGAAGTGTCACCAACTCAATTATTTTTTCATAAGACTGATATTCTAATTCATAAAACAACCGTTTGGAATCTGGGCTATTTATTGATTTGATAACTTGATTAACCACTTTTACATATTCTAAATAAGTATTGTATTGAAGTTTTAAATCTTGATTTTTATTTGCTTTAAGACTGACTAAGGCACTATTGCAAAACAAATAAGCATTAAGGAAAGATTGCTTTTCAACATAGACTTTTGCGGAATCTAAATTGTCTTGAATAGTGTTTTGAGCAATAGCTGAATGGCAGTTTGCAACAAAGATAAATGCCAAAATAAATCCTAATTTGCACGAATTGTGAATCAGTGTATAAAAACTAAGATCTATAGAAATATATAGTTTCATGCGTAGAATGTTATAAAAAAATCAAGTTAAACTGTAAATTTTGATAAGTATTATTACCTAAAATTAATAAGAATTATTGCATTAGACTATAATAACCCTTAAATTCAGACTGTATTATGAAATATGCATATAAATAATATGTATTCGATTGATAATTAATTGAATATTTAGAAGGAAAGGCACTATTAGGAAAATAAAAAAGAATTGATTTTTTAAACCATAACGGTTCTAACCATTTATTTGGAAAGAACTATAGAATTTGTTTGAAAACTTATTGCTAAACTACTTAAAGTCAAACATTTATCAATAGTTTCAGTAGGAGTTCCTAAACAAGTTCATGATAAAAGCAATACCCATGCTATCTAATAACTTAGTGTCAAATGTAATGAACAGTAATATTATTCCAATTAAGTCGAACGACACTTTGGGGCAAGCTGCTGCGATTTTTAAAAAAACAGCGTTGCGCCATTTACCTGTAGTTCAAAATAATGAAGTGATAGGGATGATAGGCGAATCAGACATCGAAAGAATTGTTTCTGCGTATAAATTTTGTATTGATAATGCAAGTATTAGTGCAAGTGCCCTAGAATGTGTTCCTGTAAGTCATGTAATGACTCAGAAAATAGTTCATATTCAAAGTCATCAAACGATTGAAGAAGCAGCCGAAATCTTAGCAGAACGTGCTTTTCGTGCGCTTCCTGTTTTAGATGGTGATGAATTAGTTGGTGTCATTAGTACAACTTCTTTAATGAAATATGTTGTACATGAAATGAGTGCTAACGGTGTATATATTTAATAAAGACTATTGATTTTAGGTTTACGTTGATGAATTGTTCAGAAAAATGCTGTTAACGTAAATCTAAAATCATTTTTTTATTTAAAATAAAAAAGTCAAATAAAGTAATCCTATCAATAGTTTCAAGAATTTTTCCTTTCATGGTCTCTTTTTTACCGCTTGTGTCTTAAATCAACCGCTTGTGAAATCAAGTTAGCCTTTATTCATTAACTGTTATAGTTTAGCACTATCAAAGCTAGGCTACAATGAAAGAATTGGTTAACGTCTGGTTAAAAATACTTATAGATAAACATTTGTCTGTCTAATAGTCTTTATTCACAAAACTTAATATGCCTGCAAAATCATCTTTTAAATTTATACTGCGTTAGTTCTTCGAGAGATAGCACGGCTATCTTTCCTGCTTGCCAAGGCACGACAGGCAGGCTCAGAACTGCCTTGTTTAAATCTATCCCGAGTGTTCGGGATTCGGC
>CAZMEH010000278.1:0-2077 GCA_964564885.1 uncultured Saprospiraceae bacterium
TCTTTGAAAAATCCCGTGATAAAATATTTTTCGTAGAAAAAAACGCCTTGCCGTCTGCCGTCAACCGTTCGCCGTCTGCCGATTTCTGAAACTTCCACGGTATTTTTCAAAGAGCCAAAATTATTATGACTAATTACAATTCAAATCTTTTTTTGAGATTGAGTCGTTATTTGGAAAACATAAGCCCGATGGAAGGCTGGTCGGTTCATATCTTTTTAGATTTGGATCGTACAATCCATTGATTAGGAAATCGGCCAAGAACATCATTTCCTGCTCTGACAAACCTAACGGCTGAAACAACGCATCTGTATTATCTTGCGCATCTTCATTTTGTGGAATAGCTGCATTTTTATATTTAATTACTTCCTCAATCGAACGAAAAGAACCGCCATGACCATAAAAAGGAGAATCCTTTAGGTTATATAATTGCGGTGTTTTGAATGCAAAGAAATCTTCCTGTTCGCCAGAGTAGCCACCTCGACCATAATTTTCGGCACTTGTCGCAAATGTTTTAAAAATTTCAATTTCATCTTCTTGATACAAATCATTCATACCTAAGTTATGAAAATCCATATTATTCAAAGCTGGACTATTATGGCAATTGATACAACCCGCTTTTTCAAAGAAAATAACTGCGCCTTGCTTTTGATTCAATGTTAATGCTTTGCTATCTCCATTCAACCATTTTTGATAAGGTGCTTCTGTAGCCAAAAGCGTTCGTTCGTATGCTGCGATGGCTAAACCTGCTTTTTCTCTAGAATAACGTTCTGTTTCTGGAATATCACCAAATGCGTCATCAAACATATCTTTATAAATCGTTGTAATCAAATCATTGGTGTCGATTTCCATTCGGTGAACGCCCATTGATGCAATCGACTGAATTTCAACGCCTTCAAAACCTGTTGTGTTGAAAAACTTTGGTGTATTTGGCGTCCAAAGATTTTCTGTCCCAGTATTTGCACCTGTTGCACCAAATTGACCATTCCAAAGCATATTTTGTTGATAAGCACAATTCAAAACAGTTGGTGTACGAATCGCTTGTGCGTCAATTTCTGCGCCATCGTAGTCATCAGATTTGACCCGATTTTCTCCATTTATACCAAAACCACGACCGCCATCACCTAAACCTTGCAATCTATTGGTTTGAAATCCTGCGCTTGCAAAATGGCAAGAGGCGCAAGAATAAGTGTTCAAAGAGCTGGGTTGACGAGGATTTAGTGCCAAACCTGTTTCATGATAAAGTAATTTTCCAAGGGCTACTTTTTCAGCAGTCAATGGATTTAGCGGATCTTGTGGAATATTGGAATAATCGTCAGAAGGAGGGAAGAGGAAGTCTATTTTGTTATATCCTGCGCTTGTCATGGCATTTTCTAACGCTATATCTAAGGTGCTGTGCGCTTCTGTCTCGCCGTCGTCACATGCCATGACCAAACAAAAAAAAGCTATAAATGATAGTATAATGTACTTTTTCATAATTATTCAGTTAAAAATAAACGTCAAACGTTTTAAGAACGTTTGACGTCTCAGGTATAAACTCAGAAAAGTCTTACACTTTCACAAACATTCCTATCCAAACTGGCGCACCTTCTATGCCTTCACCATCTGGAAACGGATCATGGGCTAGTTCAATTTTTTTACCAATTATTTGACCAACAATGACATGTTTGAAATTTCCTCTTGGCGACTTTCCAGCAGCTAAAACTAAAGGAGCGTGTTTTACATCAAAATCTAATTCACCATTAGGCAAACTGATCTTAACAAAAGTCAATTGAAAGTTCTGCTGAACAAAATCTGCAATTCCTTCGGCATAATTTGGTAATTCAATGAAGTTAGGTACTTCATCAGTCGTTTTATCAAAAATACTAGCAATACAGGCTTGAAGCGCATTCCCTTTATTTTTTTCAAATTCCGTTTGGTAGACTTTTCTTGGAACAGTTGTATTATTCATAAGTTAAGTAGTAAATAAAAGTACAAATTCAAATATTAAGCACAAATTCAACTTAATGAAATTATTGATTTTTGGAACTTTTTGAAATAAGGAGAAAAAACGTGATGGCGGATCAGCAGGAGCAGGAGC
>CAZMEH010000279.1:0-5207 GCA_964564885.1 uncultured Saprospiraceae bacterium
AAGAGAGAACAGAGACAGAAACTTCTAATTCATTGATTATCAATGAAAAAAAATATGAAAAAAATCTCTTTTCTCTGCTCTCTCTTCTCTGTTCTAAAAAAATGTACAGTAGTATGACAAGTTCTATTACTTTATGAAATAACTTGTCTGAGTGCTCCTTTTTCTAATATTCGCTGGTCTTCTTTCCCAGCCATGAACTATTTTATTGATCAGTCATACTATTGAGAACACTCGACTTATTAATTAGCACTGTGTTTAATTTTTTTTGGAATATGAATAATGCAAGTTATGGCAGATCAATTCTGCTCCTGAGGCGTGACGAATAATCGCTAACATTGAGTCGCTAATTACTAAATATGGATAGCTATTAGTACAAAGATCTAATTATCATTCTTCCATTAATTTATCAAATTCGCCTAAAATATCTCTAGCACCGCTATTGGATAAATAAGCAAAATTTCCAGCTTTATTAACAATATAATAGGCAGGCAATCGACTCAAATCATATTTTAACTTCAAAGGCGTGCTGGCAGAAGCATATAAATTAGTGCCAGGCATCGGAATACGCAACATGGTACGCTGCCATTTTTCTTCATTATCGTCTAAACAAACATTCAATAAAACGACACCTCTATCCTTTAATTGATGGCGAATACCTTCCGATTTGATAAAACCTGTCAAGCAAGGTTTACACCAACTTGCCCAAAAACTAATATAAACGACTTGTCCTTTAAAGTCAGATAGTTGAACTTCTTCACCAGATGCATTCTTTAATTTGAAATTAGGTGCAGCACCATCAGGATTGAAAGTTAAGGTACTGCCGTAAAGATTTTCAACTGTTTTTACAAATAGTTGATTAGAAGCAGTTTGTTTTAATGAGAAGAACTTCTTTTCAGCTATTTCATTGTTTTGTTCTCGATGAGCATTCAATAATATTTTGCATAATAACCAATCTCTACTTTCCTTTTGCAGAAATTTATTTGAAGTATCGTACATCGCAAAATCCGCTTTTGTCTCGGCTGATTTACCTCTTAGGTACATATAATAAACATAAGTTTGCAGAAAATTAGTGTAGAATTCATAATCTAATAAAAAATCAACTTGAAAATCAATTCCTTCTAAAACTTTATTCTGAATGGCTATTTTATCTAAATTCTCTTTAGTAATATCATATTGGTGCGCAAGGAAAAAAATCAGTTGGTTGGTATAATAATCGTATTCATTGCGAATATTTAAATAATCAACCACCATTTGGTCAATATCATTATTTAAAATCTCGGTCGGTCGTGTCAATTGTTTTTCATAGCTCGCAAAACTACTTGCTTCGCTTGCTTTAGCATATAATTCATTGTCCACCATGCTAAAAACATGACCTTTATTAATAGTAGTTTGACTTCCAGAATTATTCAATTGATGATTTGGAGCATTTAAAAAATTATTTTCTACGCCTTCAAATTCAAGTGTTTCCAACACGTTGTTTCCATCAAATTTAAAATTTAGCTTGTTTTCAGCACCAATAAATATTTCAAATTTTTGTCGATTGTAGGATACTTTCATAAAGGAAATATTATCCTCGACATTAATCACGGTCAATATCCTTCCATCATCTTTGATATTTAATGCAAAGGACTTAACATCCTCGGTTAGTAGATTTGACGTGTAAGAAAAAAACACTTTAGATTCCGTTGGGTTTTGAATTTGGATATTTATATGAAACTCCTTGCTTTGTCCAATAGCAGAAAAAGCAAAAATGATCAAGAATAACAAAGTTGTTTTGATAAGGTGATTCATTATTTTGTGATTAGTGTGCCGAATATTTTTATGTAAAAGTGTTTTCTATTTTATTATGTTTTAAAGGTATTTTAATTCAAAAAAATAATTGGAAAGAAGCTCAACTTGCGAAATGTTCAAAACTTTGTAAGTCTTTAATAAACTTACAAAGTCTTGATGCCGATAGCTATTGGTATCGCAGGTTATCGCTATTTTTTTAAAATATTTAACCTGAAATTGTAAATCGTCAATTTACTCAAGTCTCACTTTTTAATAATTTCTGCATTTCATCTCTCAACCTTGGTAATTCCTGTTGAGACTTTTGCTTAAACTGTTCAAAATGACCTAAAATAAATGCTAAATCAGGGTTAGTTTTATCTGCTTCGAGTTCCATTTCGGCCGCAGATTTAGCTAATTCGAGTATGCCTACGGTACGAATCGTTGACTTAATGGTGTGAGCTTGATAATTTAAAGTAGACCAATCCTCGTATTCAATCGCTTTTTCCATGGCATCGATACTATCTGGCAATTGCTTCAAGAAAATTTCGAGAATTGCTATCATGTGCTTTGGATTCCCTTTCATTCTCCGCCTAAATTCACTCAAATAAGCATTGTCGTAGGTGGTATTTTGAATATCATCATTTATAGCACTTGGCATACCAATCGAATCGCTAAATATCTTATCCAATTTTTCACTGAGTTGTTCAGGTAAAAAAGGCTTAATCATATAGGCAACGATATTTATATCTTCGGGTCTATGCCCATTGAGCGACTCACTCGCTGATAACACGATAACAGGCGTCTCATGATTGGTATGGTGTTTATGTTTTTGAATACCTCGAACCAAGTCAAGTCCATTGCCATCAGGTAATTTCACATCGGAAACAATAACATCAAACCTCGAAATTGAAGCTAACCTAATCGCTTCTCTTAGGTTTTTAGCAACCGCTAAATTAATATTCCATTCCGCAAAAAGATTCTTTGCATACAGCAAATTAATTGGATTGTCTTCAATCAAAAGTACCTCTTTATCTTTCCATTTCTTACTAAATTCCCGAGTTCCTTTTTCTTCTAACTCTTTGTGAACGGCTACGTCAGTTGGAATTTTGAAAGGTAAAATGACAGTGAAGATTGAGCCTTCATTATATTCGCTATCTACTTTAATAGTTCCTTCTTGTAGCTCTACTAGATTTTTCACGATGGTTAAGCCTAAGCCAGAACCTTCATAATGATAACCTTCATCATCAATTACTTGTGAATAAACTTTGAAAATATTATCAATTTTTTCTTTTGGAATACCAATTCCTGTATCGACTACTTCAAATTGAAGCACAATTTCATCGCCTGTTCTCGATTGCTCTTCAATCATCAAATGAACACTTCCGTCAATGGTAAATTTTAATGCGTTTCCTAAAAGGTTGATAAGGATTTGATATAATCGAACACTATCACCTTCAATGAATTGAGGCAAGTCTTCTGGCAATTCAAAATTTAAATACAAGTTTTTTTGTTCAGCTTTAGGGCGCAATAATTCGTATAAATGATTGAAAAATCGACCAGTTTCAAAAGGTCTTGGAACAAGAGAAAGTTTTCCTGCATTTATTTTTGAAATATCGAGTAAGTCATTGATGATAACTAATAGATTTTCAGCAGAGTCTTTCACTACATTGGCAAATTGCTGTTGAGATTCGTTCAATTCTGTACGTTTCAACAAATGACTCATTCCAATGATACCATTCAACGGTGTACGTAATTCATGACTGACATTTGAGAAAAATTGCTCTTTATAGCGAGAACGTTCTATCACCAATTGTTTTTGTTTCTCAATCTCTTGCGTTCTTTCTGTAACCATTTTTTCCAAACGCAGGTTTTCTTCTTGTGTCGTTCGAGTTCTGTATTGAATAAAAACTAAAATGCTAGCAATTAAAGCGGCTAAAATTAAAGCCGTAAACCACCAAGTTGACCAAAATGGCGGTAAAACCTTAATTTTTAATTCATAAGGCGTTTCATTCCAAACACCATCATTATTTGAGCCTTTGACCAACAAAGTATAGTTTCCATGATTTAAATTTGTAAAAGTAATAGAACGCTGCTGATGAATATAATGCCATTTATCATCAAAACCTTCTAACTTATACTGATATTGATTATCTGCTGAATTTGCAAAATTTAATGCAGCAAACTCAAAGGTTAGCATATTTTCAAAATGACTAAACGTAATTGTTTGAATATCTCGGAATGAGCTTCCTTTAAGACTATGATGACCCGATTTTATTGATTGATTGAACAGTTTTAAATCTGTTAATACAACTTTGGGTTGATATGGGTTTTTTTGAATTGCTTGAGGCTTAAACACATTTAAGCCAGCTTCTCCACCGAAGAAAAAATGTCCATCAATATTTTTAATCGCTCCGCCAGAGAATATTTTTCCTTGCAAACCGTCGTTTTCATCATAATGACGATACGCTTCCGTTTTGGGATTGAACCAAGTAATGCCACGTTCTGTACCTAGCCAGAGCATGCCTTTTTCATCTTCAATAATCCCGTTGATCGTGTTATTAATTAAATGTCCTGTGTTAATATTATAGTGCTTAAAAGAGTTGTTTGAAGCATCGTAGCGATTTAATCCATTTTTTGTTCCTATCCAAATAGTTCCTTCAGTATCTTCGTGTAGCGATAAAATATGATTGTCACTTAAACTAGTCGTGTCTTCTACCTCATTTTGAAAAACATCAAAAACCATATTCTCAGGATTCGGAATCTCATCAAAAGTACTTCGCTTTGCTCTCGCCAAACCGCCTTCGATTGTTCCTATCCAAATATTGCCATTTTTATCTTCGAGTATCGAACGAACTCCTGTCGTTGGTAAACTTTTCGGATTTGCCTCTTCTTTTTTATAAGTTAAAACAGGTGTTTTGGCAGAAAAGAAATACTTATTTTCAGAACCAACAATCCGATGTAATCCCTTTCTTGAACCCACCCAAATCGTTTTTTTACTATCTTCAAAAACAACATAAGCATTGCCGCCCACCTTTAATCGTTTGAATTTAGGTTGGTTACTTGTAGAAACATTTTCAATAAAATTAATCTCTTGGCTCCAAGTCGCCGCCCAAAGCCTATCTTGACTATCATGCAAAAGTCCCGTAACCGTATTGCTAGAAATACTATTTGGATTGTTTTTATCATGTTTAAAAACCTCAACTGATTTATCATAAGACCAATTGTTTGCTGGGTTTAAAGACTTAACCCTTGCCAATCCGCCATCCCAAGCACTGAGCCACCAATTGTTATTGTTATCTCCCGCAACTGCCCACATCTCTTTAAAAGCATCTTGCGGAAAGCCAGTTTTTTCATTGAATAGCATGAAATAATTATTTCTTGTATTCGACAAACTGATACCATCGCCCCAAGTCCCAAACCACATATTATTGGCTTCG
>CAZMEH010000280.1:0-4118 GCA_964564885.1 uncultured Saprospiraceae bacterium
TTATTTTAATTTATAATAAATTCCTATCTACCTCTTCTTGTTTATATAATAGTGAATTGCAAAATTTTAATTTTCTAATGGTTGAATGATCTCATTCAACACAGTTCACTACTTATGCTATTACCTAAGATTGCTTTCACTTATTCCAAAAAAAATACGGTTATCGCTCAGAGATTTGTAGATCTTTTCCATCAGTTAAATTTAAATATTTTCACCTCGCAAGACTTAGACAAATCAGCAACAAAACTAATCGATAAACTTTCCATTCTATATCATTCAAATACTTATATCATTTTGATTTCCAAATCTTTAGGACGGGAAGAAGAAGCTTATCTGGAGCTGATGAAACAAAAGTATTTCAATGAACCTAATATAAGAATAGTTCCAATTATTATTGATAATTCCGTAACAAACGTAAGTATTCCAAATGATATTCAGCTGCTTTATTTAGAAAAAGGTAAGTATCAAGAATGCGCACAAACTGCCAAGAAAATGTTATCAAAAAAGCTAATTTCACTAGAAATGAAATTTAACTTACCTCTTTTATACCCAATGTTGATTAACGATATTAAAATGTTGGGAATTAAATAATAAAAAAGCCCTTGATTAATTATCAAGGGCGTACTTTCAAAGAAATCTACTACTAATTCCAAAATCTTAACTATGATTATTTTTCTTAATTGTACAATAACATTGCTACTTTAGTCATTATACAATTTATCCCAATTTATCGATAAAACCTCAGAATTGTACATTACTATTGACCATTACATATTTTCTCTTCAATAAAAATCCCTTCTGCATCAAAAATCAAAACCTTACGCTTATCTTCTGCAGTAACGATTCCTACACCATAGCCTTCATCTTTTTGGAAAGCCACCTTTAATGTTGCATCATTGTAATTTGTTGCTATGAAATCTGTAATAAGTGTTGGTAATTCACTCAATTCAATTTTTTCACCTCTCCCACGTCTGTGATGCTCAAATTCACCAACAAAGTTTCCTTCCGAATCAAACGCTAAGATAATATGAGAATCTAATCCAACATAAATATTACCTGCTTCGTCGGATTTAGCTCGTTTGATAGTTGCATCAGCGTAATTATTTGCAACGTAGTCAGTAATCGCTATACTTAATTCAGAAATATCTAGGGTTCTCAAATCCCTTTTACCTTTTTTACCTTTTCTACGACCTTTTTTTTCTTTTACACATTCACCATCAGCATCAAAAAACACCTCTTCTCCTGTTCCTAATTCTACTTGATAACCTAAGTCTTTTGCAAAATTTACGATATCAATATAAGTATCAAAGTGATTTTCGTCTAAATAGTCTCTCGTAGTTGTTGGCAATTCATCTGCGGCAACTTCAACTTTTGTAGCACTTTTGATTTCATCAATAATTGATGTTCCTATCGATTCGACTAGTGAGCATGAACTCATTAGAACTGCAATTGCAAATAAAAATGTTAGCTTTTTCATTTTGAAAATTTTTGTTGTAATTAAGTTTTGATAAAATGTTTTTGACTTTATAATTTATTGTGTGTTTGAAAGGATAGTGCAGAAGGTTGCAAAAAGGTTGCTTCATAAAATATATTTTCTTGGTTTTTTTAATTTTATAGTTTAGCTCGTAGTGCTTTGCATTTTTATTTTGAAATATGGAGACACGGAGAAAATTAGTAATGAAATACTAGAAGAAATAATTGTACAAGTTACTGAAGGAGCCTTTCTTAGTAGATGACTTAATGAAAAGGTCAAAGTAATATTTTGTCAAAAAGTAAAAGTAAATAACTTGTAACAATTCGCTACATTTGTAGTACAGAGTAATTCTTTGTTCAAAAAAATGAGCTCTTGTAAAAACTTAGTAAATCACTACTAAAACCTAAACATTTTTATGGCAATTAAAAATGATTTTCCGCCAGCAGGTACAGAATACATGGACGGTCATAGCGATGGTTGGTGTTATGAAACTATTTTTGCTGGCAGTAGTTTAGATAGTAGTTTAAATATGATAAGTGCTTTTTTGGAAGAAGAAGGCTATGGCGATATACCGCTTCCCGCATGTGGTGACGATTTATTATTATTCAAAGTTCCTACTAGAAATCAACAAATCCTACTATTTGAAGACAATGGTTATATTCATAATCCTATTAAAATATTGTTTCCAACAAAAAGCAGGATGAAAAATCAATTATACCTCAGGATTTACAATGAATTAGCGCCTAATCATTTTTTAAAATTTCATAATTTATATGAACGTAAGTTACGAATCGACTCTAATTCAAAAAATAATACCTAGTTTTTTGAGTTTTTTTAAATAAATTAGAGATAAGTCGTTGATTTATTGAACTTTTCAAGAAAAATATATATTTTGTATATAGTGATTTTATTATAAAATTTGTTTTACTTTGGGCTATTAAATGATAAGCCCTTTATTTTTTCATCAAACTAATCAATATATTGAGTAGAAGAAACAACAATCGAGGTCGTAAGCAAGAAGAAAAACCTCAGTTCAGAATTAATGGATTAATCCGAGTCCCAGAAATTCGTTTAGTTGGAAACAACCTTAAAGAATTAGGCGAGAAACTTGGACTACCACTTGAAAGTGACGTACATCCAACTCGCAAGGTTTTAGGTTGGGCTAATAAACTAGAGTTAGATTTAGTTGAAATTTCGCCTAATGCTAAACCTCCCGTTTGCCGTATTATTGACTTTAACAAATTCTTGTATGAACGCAAGAAGAAGGAGAAAGAAATAAAGTCAAAAGCTGTTAAAACAGTCATCAAAGAAATTCGTTTTGGTCCAAATACCGATGATCATGATTTTGAGTTCAAAACTCGTCATGCTAAGAATTTCCTAGAAGAAGGAGCTAAAGTGAAAGCTTATGTTCAATTCAAGGGACGTACAATTGTTTTTAAAGAACGTGGAGAGCTATTGCTTTTACGTTTCATGAAGGAATTGGAATCTATGGGTGGCGCAGAAGCGATGCCTAGATTAGAAGGTAGGCGTATGTCGGTTATCATCAGTCCTAAGAAAAGTAAGAAGAAACCGAAGCCAAAGCAAAAGCCAAAAAGAGTACAACCTGTTGTAGTAAAGAAAACTCCTGTTGAAGAAGCGACTGCTGCTACTTCAGAAGTAGACACTGCTCTTGTTGAAAACGCTCCTGTTGCTAATTCAGAAGTGAATACTGCTCCTGTTGAGAATGCTCCAGCGACTACTCCAGAAGTAAAAACTACTCCTGTTGAAGAAGCTCCAGCGACTACTCCAGAAGTAAAAACTGCTCCTGTTGAAGAAGCTCCAGCTGCTACTCCAGAGGTAAAAACTACTCCTGTTGAAGAAGCTCCAGCTGTTGAAAATGCAGATGTTACTCCTAAAGGATAAATTTAATTGGTTTTATTACCAATCTAATATATAAAAGTGCTCATCAATTTATAATTGGTGAGCATTTTTAATAACTTGTTTAATATATAACATATCTGATACCTAATCCGAATTGTATTAATTCAAATCCTTTAGTATTTAACCTAAAAGACGGTTTCCAATCTAGTGAAGCATTTAATGGATAATTTTCAAAAGTAATTTCTGCACCAATAATACCATCAAATCCTTGTGTAAAGGTTTCTCCCGTAATTAATGTACTACCCAGACCAACATACCAATTTGTTGCACGAGTTAAGTATCCGTGATATTCAAATAAAAGTGTCGTATTCATATTATTATTAAAATCGAATCCTATCACGCCTTCAACAGCAATTACATCGCCATCGAGCATTGCTTTAACGTTAAGTCCAGCTGGAATACCCATTTTCAAACCACCTAATAAGCCATAATTGACTTGTGCGTTTGCTTTTTGGCAAATATTCAAACAAAATAACAAACTGCAAAACAGTATTAATCTTTTCATCATTTGGATCTATATTTTAAACTTCTTCCAAGAATAAAATAACGGTAATTTAAAATATCTATTCTATGCTTTAGAGGAAAAATTAATTTTGGTTCTTTGAAAAATCCCGTGGAAGTTTCAAAATCGGCAGACGGCACACGGTGGACGGCATACGGTAAGGCGTTTTTTCTACGAAAAACATTTTATCACGGGATTTTTCAAGGAACCTGAATTTTTAAA
>CAZMEH010000281.1:0-2042 GCA_964564885.1 uncultured Saprospiraceae bacterium
TAAGTTGAAAATGAAGATTTTAATTTTATGGTAATCTCATGTTATAGCAGACCAATCACCAATCACCAAAACCTAATGCCCAGTTCGTTTGACGAAAGACAACATAATTCCGCCTAGGATTAAAAGCGTTCCGACAATTTTATTCTGCAAATGAATTTTTTGTTTGTTTTCTAGAAAAGTTTTGAGCCTGGAAGCGAAGTGAACATATATCGAAAGACAAGTGCCGTCAATCGCTAAAAAAGTTAGTCCGAGAATAACAACTTGAGGCGTAAAAGGAAGATTTGGGTCGATAAATAATGGAAATAAAGCCGCAAAAAAGACAATGGCTTTTGGATTTGAAGCAGACATTAAGAAGCCTTCACTGTATAGTTTGAAGAAACTCTTATCGTCTTTTTCTTTCTGGAAATCGCCAACTTTTGGTTTTGCGATGAGCTTCATGACACCCATATAAATCAAATATCCAACGCCAATCCATTTGATAAAACTGAATACTTCGCCCGAAGAAGTGACGATTGTCGCCAATCCCAAAGCTGATAAAGTGATTTGTAAAGTGTTAGCAGATAAGTCGCCTAGGATTGTTCCGATGGCTTTTCTTGAACCATGATTCATACTGTTTGCCGTTGCTAGCAAAACACTCGGGCCAGGCGTTACGCAAATGATTAAAACGGTTCCGAGGAATGAAAGCCAAAGCGTTGAGTTCATAATATTTGTCTTTAATGTAACGGAAAGACATCATTTGCCATCAATAGTGCTTCATTGAGTTTTGACCTATCGAAACCTAAATCAACATTGACTTCATCAAAATAAGCAATCATATTTTCAGTAGGCATATTTCCAGTTAAATCATCTTTAGCCATTGGGCAACCGCCAAATCCCTTTAATGCACCATCGAAACGTCGGCAGCCACTTTCATAAGCCGCAACAACTTTTTCTTTCCAACTATGCGGAGGTGTATGCAAATGTGCTGCAATCTCAACTTGTGGATATGCTGGAATTAAATGACTAAATAAGTAGGAAATAGTTTTTGGATTAGCCACGCCAATAGTATCTGACAGGTGCATAATTTTAATGTCAAAGTTATAAAGTGTTTCGACCCATTTCATCACAATTTCAGCATTCCATTCGTCACCATAAGGATTTCCAAAACCCATAGAAAGATAAACAATTAACTCTTTGTTACTCTTGACGCAGACTTCTTGAATCTTTTTTAATCTATCAATTGATTTCTCAATCGTAGCATTTGTGTTTCTAAGTTGAAAGGTTTCTGAAATAGAAAACGGATAGCCCATGAAGTCAATTTCTTCAAACTGAGCAGCATCCGTTGCGCCACGAAGGTTAGCTACAATGGCAGAAAGTTTCGTTTTTGTATTATCTAAATCGAGTTGAGCTAATACTTGCGCTGTATCTTTCATTTGAGGAATCGCCTTTGGAGACACAAAGCTACCAACGTCCAACGTGTCAAAACCTACTTGCAGTAGCGTGTTGATATATTTAGCTTTAATATCTGTATCAATAAAAGTTTTGATGCCTTGCATGGCATCCCTTGGGCACTCGATAATTTTCATGTATTTGCTTTCTTGTATTTACAAATATACAACATTTGCTAGTCTATTATCCTCAAAATGGATATAATGTAAAATGGTTTTATAAGATTTGGCTACTAATACAAAAAGGTCAACTAGCACGACGCTAATTGACCTCTTGAATTGAAAAATTGAAAGGTTAATTCCTAATTCTTCATTAAAAAACCTATTCATTACCGAATAATTTATAACCAACCGTAACTACTGTACTTTTAGGACGAGTATCTAATTGATAGCTTTGTGTACCTCCACCAATAGTAATCTCGTTACCAAATTGACCTAAACCATTTACGAAGTTTACATCAACTGTAATAGAACCAAAATCAAGTCCAGCACCTAATAAGTAGCCGAATTTCATATTGTTCCACTCACTTGTATAAGTATCTGTTTTCCAAAGGTCACTTTGGGTACTCAAAACAATACTTGGAACTAAACCAGCGTGAGCACGAAGTTTAATAT
>CAZMEH010000282.1:0-5038 GCA_964564885.1 uncultured Saprospiraceae bacterium
CGAGAAAGTGAGTTATATTCATCTCTATTCATAATGTATATTTTTGGTTTTAAAAAATCTTCCTGTTGAGTTCACGAAACACTAAAAAACCTCTGTGCTCTCCGTGTCTCTGTGTTTCAATCTATTCACCTTTCCACTCAGGCAAACGCTTCTCCCGAAAAGCCTTCAAACCCTCCTGCCCATCTTTACTCTGAATAGTTTCCATCAACATTTTATACAAATATTTATGATTAGCCGCAGCCGATTGAATCGTATCAAAAGCTTCCAGACCTTTAGAAATCGCCGTCGGACTATTTTGTTTTAACTGATTCACTACTTTCAAAACCTCTTCATCAATCTTCTCCGCAGTAGTTACACTCGAAACCAAACCATATTTTTCTGCTTCTTCGACGGGCAAATTATAACCACGAATACACCAATCCACGACTTTTCGAGCTGGCATCACACCTAATAAAGCTTCCATGACTTGAAAAGGATATAAACCTCGTTTCACTTCTGGTAAACCAAACTTGACATTATCTTGAGCAATTACAATATTGCAACCTGCCAAGAAAAAGAAACCACCAGCGTAAACATCGCCAGTAATTTTAGCTATCGTTGGCACATAGGTTTTATTAAAAATCTCACCAATTAACAATTCACCAGTTGGTTTTGGAACGGTAGAATCATTTAGTTCGATAATTCCTGCCATTGCTTTCAAATCGCCACCAGCACAGAAAACTCGTCCTTTTGCCTGTATCACAACGACCCAAACGCTATTAGAATCATTTGCATAATTCATCGCATAAGCGATTTCTACGACCATTTGCGGATGCAAAGCGTTTCTTCGTTTTTCTCTATCTAATGTAATCGTCAATACATGGTCTTCCTCTTTGATTTCTAAATAAGCAAAGGTTTGACTATGTATCGTTGATGTTTGTTCTTTTGTGTATAAGTTCATTTTATGATGAATTAGGAATGAATTTAAAATTAGTATAAAAATACTAGTTTTAAAAGAAAATTATATTCTGTTTTGT
This sequence comes from uncultured Saprospiraceae bacterium, assembly GCA_964564885.1. Taxonomy (GTDB): domain Bacteria; phylum Bacteroidota; class Bacteroidia; order Chitinophagales; family Saprospiraceae; genus CAKZLL01. Next base: position 1,017 of record CAZMEH010000282.1, read on the forward strand.
AAGATGCTAAAGAAATTTTCAGGAACAATAGTTTTATGCTTCAAAATTGAAGAGCATTAAATTAAGAATTGAACGATATTTATAAATAAAAAAAGGCTTCCATCCATTGACCTTAACATCAATGAATGGAAACCTTTTTAAAATCAAAAATACTCCGTAAATCACAATTACGGTTTTATAGTTTTTCCTGCCTCTTTAGCACGCTGCATAGAGTTTTGTACCTCTTCGTACTTGTGCTTTTTGTACACTTTAAACCTAGATGGCTTAGGCGATAAATCTTTTGGCCATTGATTATTTGCTTCATCCGTATCAGCCGTTTCACGATTTGGGTCTAAAGTGATAGATTTCACTTCTTTGTTTTTGACAAACACTTTAGTAACCGTCTCTTCATTGTGTCTCCAAATTTCAACAGGAACACGTTCTATTTGCGTTGTTCCGTCTTCAAAAGTCCATTCAATGATGATAGGCATCACTAAACCGCCTTTATTTGAAAACTTCAACTCATAGTAATTTTTATCACCGTAGAGTTTTTTCTTCTCTTTTTTCTTGTACGTTTCTTCATAAAGCTTGATAACACCTTTCGTGACTGAATCCGCTTCCTCCCATTGCTTATAGTTCGTGTAAAAATCTTGAAGCGTTTCATCTTCTTCCACTGGAAATTTTGTTCCATCTGCACGGTAACGCTTTTTAGTAACGTGATCAAATGGCTTTGCCGCACGATTTGTATAAGTGTAATCCTTCTTTTTTGGATTTGCTTTTAAATCAACTTGATACCAAACGACTGTATCTATCGCAATATCAACCGCATCTGTACTAAAAAACCAACCTTTCCAGAACCAATCTAAATCTGTTCCACTAGCATCTTCCATCGTGCGAAAAAAGTCTGCAGGAGTTGGATGTTTGAATTTCCAACGCTGGCAATATTCTCTAAATGCGTAGTCGAATAATTCCCTTCCCATGATGGTTTCACGTAAGATATTCAACGCAGTTGCTGGTTTATTATAAGCATTATCAAAATAGCTGATGATGTTTTCACTATTCGTCATAATTGGCTCTAATTTATCTTTATCAGATGCCATATAACCTGCAATCATATGCGCAGGTCCGCCAGTTGATTTGTAATTATTATCAAATTCCTGCTCTGTAACAAACTGTAAAAACGAGTTTAGACCTTCATCAAACCAAGCCCATTGACGTTCATCACTATTGATAATCATCGGGAAGTAATTATGTCCAACTTCATGAATTACAACCGTAATACAAGCATTTTTTGCACGCTCTGTATATGTTCCGTCATCTTCCGCACGACCTGGATTGAAACAAATCATCGGATATTCCATTCCGTTTGCCGCTTCTACCGAAATAGCCACAGGATAAGGATATTCAAAAGAATATTTAGAATACGTTTTCAAAGTATGCGCCACTGATTTTGTAGAATATTTGCGATAAATCGGATACGCCTCTTTACCGTAATAACTCATACACATCACCGTTTTACCGCTTTCTGTTTTGTGTGGAATAGCATCCCAAACGAATTTCTTACTTGCTGTCCAAGCAAAATCACGAACGTTTTTAGCTTCATAAACCCAAGTTTGAGTTTCACCAGAAGTTGCCATTTGTTCATTGGCTTTCGCTTCTTCAAGCGTTACAATTTCCATGATTTCTTTACTATCCTGTGCTTTCTTCCAACGGTCTTTTTGAGTTGCCGTTAATACCTCATCGTAGTTTTGACATTCGCCCGTTGAGCCAACCATGTGGTCTTTAGGTACGGTGATGGCCACTTTAAAATCACCAAAAGTCAACGCAAATTCACCTGTTCCGACAAACTCTTTATTTTGCCAACCCGTTGCATCATTATACACACACATTCTAGGATACCATTGAACGACAGTGTATAAATAGTTATCATTATCTTCAAAATACTCAAAGCCACCTCTGCCCCAAGTCGTTGTATTCATTCTATCAATCATCAAGTAATTCCAATCTACATTAAATGTAAAAGATTCGCCTGGCTTCAATGGCATTGGCAAATCAATTCTCATGTTAGATTTATTGATGATATATTTTAATGCTTGACCGTTTGCATCCGCTACTTTTTGAATTTTATGACCATATTTTTCCAAACCTCTCCAAGGTTCAAGACCTTTTAAAGATTCTTCATCCATTGCTTTTCTTATCTTACTTCCGTCTTGATAATGCTTTGTACTACTAATGTTATGCTCATTTTCATCCAATTGCAACCAAATATATTTTAAGGTACTTGGCGATTCATTGTGATAAGTAATTTTCTCTTGCCCATGCAATCGTTGCTCTTTTACATCAAGTGAACATTTGATGTCATAATCACAACGTTGTTGCCAATAACTTGGTCCAGGCGCACCGTCAGCGTTTCTAAATTGATTTGGCGTTGGTAAGATTGTACCGAGTTGCTCAAACTTTCTTCCGTGATTTGATTCTCCATTTTGCTGCGCAAAGGCAAAGCTAAATGAAAGTACTACGCCACAAAATATGAGTATAGCGATTCGTAATAAGGATAAATGTTTCATAAATTGGTTTTTTGAGAAGTTGGAGGTCAGACCATTCACTTCGTTCATTGTGAGATCGCTTTGCTGTCAGAGTATTTTATGGTTTTCTATAATTCATAAATTTACTTAAACGACTGTTTATTATTGTGTATAACTTTTCTAACACTTTACAAAACATTCAATTTAAAACCTGACGGCGAAGCGATCCGACAATGAGCCTGTCTGCCGACAGGCAGGCATAGCGAATGACCTGACCGCTGACTTCTCTTTCAAAATAATATAGTTAGCCAACAATTGACTAACAGCATTTTCAAGTATTTCTCCAAAAATAAATATTTAATCCTTAATTATTATAGCTGCGATGTCAGACGTCTCGAAAACTGATAGTTATTGCATATTTTAAAATTCACTAACAAAAAGTCAATGTAAATAATTAGCCATGTTTTTTCTGACATCCCGAGCACTCGGGAGTACTGATGTCTGACTTCTAAAATATGAACTACTGCTTATTAATACTACCGCCAGATGAAGTACTCATTTTTTCGATAGACGGACTACCTTTAAAATTGACATTTCCGCCGCTGCTTGCTTCCGCCAAAAGTGTTTTGATCACATTAATGTTAATACTTCCACCAGACGAAGCATCTGCATCGCAAGTTTGTGCTTCTACATTATAAGCACGTAAATTACCAGCAGACGAAGCCCTAACATTTAAGTTTTCAGCGGCACCATTTTCAATACTAATAGCTGCACCGCTGCTCATTTCTAAAGTAGCTTTATTTGCGGTCAATGCACCAATATTGATTTGTCCAGAACTACTTGCGTCTCCTTCAAAATTGGTAACATTTGCAGAAATCTCAATATTAGCACCGCTTGAAGCTTTACAAAATAGCTTTTCAGCATTAACCACACCTTCTACATCAACGTTTGCACCGCTTGACGCTTTTACCGCTTCCAGTTCTTTTGTCGTGATGTAAACGTCCATTTTTTTGTAATCACCAATTTTTGCATCTAGGTATACACTTAACTCATCGCCTGCTATTTCGACTCTAATCAATTCCAAAATATTATCATCCGCTTCTACAAGAATACTTTCCGTATCGCCCATTTTGACATAAGCGTTGATTCCTGTTGCAATGGAAATTTTGCTAAATCCATTTATATTATAATCTTCTTTTTTAATCACATTTCCACTTCCTTCTACCCTTTCTCGTAAAAAGTCAAGGCAAGAAGTCATTGTAAATACAACGAATAATAGTAATGCGATTGGTTTAAGGTTTTTCATACTTTAGTGTTTTTAATATTATTGACTGATGTTACGCAGAGTTAGCCTCATCTTTTTCCAGCTAAAAAGAAGCAAAAAGCCGTCAAATTCCGCCTTCACTCATTTTTTTTTGCTATTCGCTGAACTACGAGGCGTAGTTAGGCGATTTTCGGTAAAACCGAAAAACAGTAAAAAAAAATGGTTACGGCTACTTTTGACAATTTTTAAATACT
>CAZMEH010000283.1:0-1668 GCA_964564885.1 uncultured Saprospiraceae bacterium
TCACCAAAAATAGTTTCGTTAGTCAAATTGAAATAGTGCGAATTAACGTCAATCGTCGCATTAGCAGGAATACGAATAGCTACACCAGGAGGAAATTGTTGAATAAATTCTGGTTCTTGCGCACCACAATACATAGCGCCTGAACCCATCGTTAGTGTGATATTGCCTCTTCCATCAGGTAAATTTTGATCACGCATCAAGCCAATAGGAGGATGAGCAGGATTGTCTTCGTTTTTATAACCGTAAGCAATCAGGTGATGTGTGCCAGGTCGACAAAGCGCATGAAACTTGGTAACATAGATATCTTCTGTATTACCAATTGGCATTCTGATAAACATTTCTCTTTCATAATTTGCTACAATCGGAAAGGAAGGAATATGAACTTGAAAACCTTCACCTGTTGCAGGTTTATCTAGTCCTTTAAAATAAGGAACATCATCGATGTCATATTCAAAGGTTTGCTGACAGGAATTTAATCCAATTGCTATAAATAATAAAAGCGAATACTTAATAAAATTTTGTTTCATGATTTTTATAATTCTAATTAGCTAATTCAGTCTGTGAAAGTTATTAAACTTGTTTTTTATAAATTTTCAATTTGATGTAAAATTTAAAACATTTAACTCATTGATTATCAGTAAATTATTTTTAATTATGATGTAGTGAATTTATCAATTTTATTTAATTAAATGTTCAGGAAATCTCTGGAATATGATAAAAAATACTATTTAATTTTTTTTACACCATAAATATTCATTCCTAAGAATCACCTTGTACTAAAGCACTCACGAACTATTGTAATTTTGGTCGGTGAATAATTCTCTTTACTTATACGAGAGAAAAATATCTAAAAGGTTGCCTCTAAGGGTTAAAAAAGTACTAAAAATGAAAAAACAGCTACAAATAGGATTGAAATTGATAAAATGGTCGTTACTCGCAATATTTTGTCCTATGTTATTATATATAGTAATGAGCTTGATTTTAACTTTTATCCCGACTCATCCGAAAACACTTGATTGTAAAACAGATCATCAAGTTCATTTTTTATTTAGTGTGGTTCATGTTGATATTGTTTTGCGAGTAGATGCGGTTGACTCTTCGCTAACTAAGGGTTTGAGCATTCCTATTGGTATAAAATGCATAGGATTTGGCTGGGGCGATCAAGCTTTTTATTTGCAAACTAAAACTTGGACGGACTTATTTGTAAAAACGGCATTAAAATCATTAGCAAACAAAACACCTTCCGCAATGCACGTTACTTACCTCAAGTATTTCAATGAAAAATGAAAAACTAAAAATATTTGTTCTGAACAAGTAGAAACGATTAATTCACATGTTTTAGCTGGTTTTGACCTAAATAACGATTGATTCTATAAGTTTATTGAGAATGGTTCTGGTGATAATGATTTTTTCTACGAAGGAAGTCGCGCATATTCCAGTATTGAAACTTGTAATAATTGGGTTAATTAATGCATGAAAAAATCGAAAATAAAGACGGCAACTTGGACACCTTTTAGTTTTGGAGTATTACGATATATGAAATGATTGCAAGTAATCCTTAAACAAAGTGAATATATAAATGAAACATTTAATCTCCAAATAAAATTTTGAATAGATAGTCCTAATAAAATATAAGTAGAGAAATCTATTTTTGATTGATTTTTTTAG
>CAZMEH010000284.1:0-4477 GCA_964564885.1 uncultured Saprospiraceae bacterium
ATGCTTATACTGACCTACGATCATTCCTGTCGATACCAATCAGCCCCAACTTTTAATTAGGAATTGAGAATTAGGAATTACGAATATTATTGGTAATTGATCTAAATCTTGTTTTCCGCATTTTTTCAAAAAAGCTCTTTTGCTGTTTCTTAAAGTGTGCAAAGGTAGTAACTCTTTTATAGATAAAAAAGTTTCCTTTTAGATTAAAAAAAATTAGTTTTCTTTTTATGAGTAGAAAACGGTAGAAATTATCGTTCAAATTTCTGATTATCGCTGGCGTGTTCTCCTTTCGTAGAAGGGTGAAGTACCTCTTCTAAGCGGTAAAGCAATACACGTAATCGTTTCATAAATGGTAATCGCTCTGCGACTACTTTCAATTCATCGTGCTTGGAAGAACCCGAAGCATTGTACGCATTGACGATTTCATCGCTTGACATATTACTAATATCTAATGCTTGCTCTTTTATGTATTCTAAAAATACGTTCATGTAATTAAGAATTCGATGCTTTTAAATACATTGACAATTGAAAACGCTTGATTACAAAAAATTTGCAACCTGCTTGTAACAGACAAGTCTAAAACCGTAAATCTAAATTCGTCAACATCTTACACCCTAGTTAATAATGATTTTATTCTTCTTTTTATCTTTTGTTAAAGCGCCTTATTAGAATGGGCACTGCAAATATAAGTACTCTTTACGATTTTTTATAATAATTAAACCCTTATATATCAATGGTTAACTAGGTTTTTTTATTTTTTTGCGCTGTATTATCAACTTTGTTTCAATTGGTGAATTAATCAAATTCATTTTAGAATAGTTAAAACCTTGTCCCTTAAAGCAAAGTGTACAATTAAGATAATAAAGTATTAATGCTTAATTTTGGCTAACAGATTTTTCAGATTCTTTGTCATTTTTTGCCAAAATAAATATTCCTGAAATACAATGTGGTCATGACCCGTTGTATTTCAGGAAGTTAGAACAATGAGGCATGACCACATTGGACGAAATCGCAAAAAATATCAAAAAAACATTCTTCATTATTGGTTTTAACGATTTAGTGATACTTAATAGAAAACGGTCATTTCTATTAAAAAATAAACAAATCACTCATTAGAACAATCAACTATATTCATGAAGCTTGACCGAATAATCACTAAAAAACGCTTGGCATCTTAAATTCAATATGGAAAAAATTAATTACCCTTTAGTCTATTTTAATTTAGGACAAGATGCTGTTTTAGGTATTTTGATTGGTACGGAACTGCAAGTAGTGGACAAAGATTTAAAATCGGTCAAGGCTACTTTGTCTACGCATTTGCAAAGGCAGTACAAGAAGTTTGATGATTATTCATATATGGCGATGGTCAAACCTCGATTACGGGTTTTTAATATTGACATCCGTCCAACTTATCGAGAAAAAACAGGTGCTTACCCACAGTCAACAACGCTTAAAGTACCTGTAGTAGCTATTTATGGTGAAAACGAAAGTAACTATTACGAATGTTATCTTCCGCTCATGGAGGAAAGTTTTTACTATTATGATGAAAAAGAATTTCTGTCTTTGACTGCTCATTTTGCGACTAATTTTTTCAATAAGCTTAGTCCCGAAGATATTTATAGGCACTTATTATATAAAGAACCGAAATTGGATGAAGTATCTTTAAAGGTGAATTATTCGAGAGATTTCAACTGGAATACGACGACTTATGATCGTAATTATGAAACATTAGAACGATTAGCGGTTAAATTTCCTTATGATAAACATACGAAACGCAATATTTCTGCTTTTCCGCAAGCGGCTTGGGAATTGGAAGAAAAGGTGAGCGAAGTCATTGAAAAAGTGATTAATGTTCGTTCAAATGTGATTGTAGTTGGTGAACATGGCGTTGGTAAAAGTTCGGTATTGCAACAAGCGATTAAGAAAATCAGCACAAATTCCCGTAAACAGAAGTTAGATTTTACTTTTTGGCAAATACGAGCGCAACGCATTACGGCTTCTTCAAAATACCTTGGCGAATGGCAAGAAATGGTTGAAAAGCTGATTAATGAACTCGAATCCGCAAATGGCGTGCTTTGGGTAGTTGACTTTATTCGATTGCTACAAATTGGCGGCGGTGGGCCGGAGGATAGTGTTGCAGCGTTTTTGATTTCCTTTTTGCAACAAGGAAAATTACAAATCATTGGTGAAGTAACGCCGACGGAATTGGAAAGTGTTCGCCGTTTACTGCCTGGATTTGTGGAATATTTCCAGATTGTCAAGATTGATGAATTACCAGAAGAGAAAATCCAAATCATCTTAAATAAATTTGCTGAGTACAGTAGCAAAAATCTTAAAATTGACATTAGCCAAAAGGCGTTAGAATTAAGTTATCGTCTTTTATTGCGCTATTATCCTTATGAAAGTTTCCCTGGAAAGGCGGTAAAATTCTTAGGTCAATCGATTAATCAAGCGCAAATCAAGAAAAGAAATAGTATTTCTAAAAACGATGTAGTTGATCACTTTATTAAACAAACAGGTTTACCAGAATTATTCCTACGTGATGATATGTTGTTGAACAAAACGGAATTGACCGAATATTTTAGTAAACAGATTATTGGTCAACCTAAGGCGATTGAGCAATTGTCTGGCATTGTCAAAATATTCAAAGCTGGTTTAAATAATCCGTACAAGCCGATTAGCACGATGGTCTTTGCTGGGCCAACGGGCGTTGGAAAAACGGCTTCTGCTAAAGCATTGGCGGAATACTTTTTTGGAAAAGGTCAAAAACGTTCGCCTTTGATTCGGATTGATATGAGTGAATTTCAACATCCGAGTCAAATCGCTCGTTTTATCGGTTCTGGTCGAGAAGTTGGGAAGTTAGTCCAAGAAATTAGAGAAAGACCATTTTCTGTTTTATTATTAGATGAAGTCGAAAAAGCAGCGCCTTCCATTTTTGATGCGCTGTTGACCGTTCTGGATGAAGGCATGATGGTTGATGCTTATGGTCGAGTGACAAATTTTAGGAATACGATTATCATTATGACCACGAATTTGGGTTCATCAAATCAAGGTTCGATTGGTTTTTCGACCAGTATTGATGATAAATCCACTTATTTATCAGCAATCGGCAACTATTTTAGACCTGAATTCGTCAATCGGATAGATCAGGTTGTTGCCTTTAATGCGCTGAATGCGGACAATATTCGGGAGATTACCGTCAAGGAATTGAATGATTTGAGAAAACGAGAAGGTTTGGTGAAAAGAAACTTAACACTTGAGTTTTCAACAGCATTGGTTAATGAACTAGCTAAAGCTGGTTTTGATGAGCGTTACGGCGCAAGACCTTTGCAGCGGGCGATTGAACAATCATTGATTGCGCCTTTGGCAAAATGGATGTTAGAACATAGCAACGTAAAAAACCGTACATTATATTTAGATTATACGAACGAATTGAAAATTAAAATTTAACGTTTAAGAACAGAGAGCAGGGATAAAAGAACCGTCATTTTTACATTTCATTCTTTAAGTCGCTCTTCTCTCCTCTTGAATATTCAAACATTTTATATGAGAAAATCATTTTTACTATCAACGCTTTTTGTACTATTTACTTTCGCAAGTCAAGCTCAATTTGGGATTGGTTTCACTACTGGTGGAGATTTATACCAACATTATACTAACCCTGAAAGTCCTGCTGATAGCGGCGCATTACGTTCTGCTGGCAATGTTTTATTGAATGGTTCTTTTGGGCCAAAAATTTGGATTGGAGGTGATCGATTTTCTCTATCTATTGAAACTCAGTTTAACTTTGGTGCGACAGGATTTGATATAAATGAGTATAAAGGAATGGGAATGTTAGCCTTTCCAATCATGGCTCATTTAAACTTTAAAGGAAATTCTGGTTTTGGCGGTAAAACTAAATTTAGAACTGGTTTTTCTGTCGGTGGCGGTGTGCAATATAACAGAACAGAGTTCTACGGGACAACGAACAAAGTTCCGACTTTAGAGCGTAAGCTATTCCCTACTTATGTTGGCGAACTCCAGTTTGGCGGCGGTAGCGGTGGTGTCAACCTCGCCTTCTATACTCGTTATGGTGTGGGATATGATTTCGATACGGCTGAATTTACTGGCGGAAAGTCTTTAAATATTGGTATTTCCAGTTCATTTAATATTACTGCTTTGAGGAAAGGTAAGAAGTCTTCAATGAATTTTGATAATCCAATTGAAGGAGAAGAAGCGGTTGAAGATGGTCAGATTAGACAATAAGCATATTGACGATTTATGATTTTGAATGTGAAATTGTTTGGATAAATATTAGACAGGATTAACGAGATTAACAGGATTTTCTTTATGAACTTGTTTAAGAACTCATGCTAAAACTATTGATAAACGCTTGATTTTCAAAACGAAGCTCATTTTTATTTTGGTAGCCAAAGCTACCGAAATAAAAATAGCTGAAGTATTGGAATATCAAGCGTTTGTCAAGAGATTAGCGGTG
>CAZMEH010000285.1:0-6117 GCA_964564885.1 uncultured Saprospiraceae bacterium
CAAAAACTATCATTGCCATTCCAACGACATTACGCATCAATAGCATTCTTTCAGGTGTTAATAATGGTCTAATCCGTTTGGCTAATAGGACTTTTAAAATATCGGTGACTATGATTGTACCTAGAAGACCAGCATAAAATATAATCGCATCATCTAATGATAATTGACTGACTTCTGTTGTGGAAATGGTTATCCAAAAAAATACGGTAAATGGATTGATGGTATTAATAAGGAAGCCTTTTACAAAATAACCGCTATAAGTCGAAGCCCTGATAATTTTATCTCCTGTGTTCTGTTTAGGTTTGACAAAGAAATTAACCAAACCAAAGGAAATTAAAACGATTCCGCCAATTATGCCAGTATAAAATGCAAATTCGGCTGGCAAACCAACTGCACTCAATCCTAAATAAACCGCCAAAATGTATAAAAAATCACTAATCCAAACGCCAGAACCCATGATAATACCTACTCGTGTATCTTTTTCAATGCCTGCTTGAACCAACGAAAACATAATCGGGCCAACCAATATTGCCAGAAATAAGCCCCATTTAATGCCATTTAATAACGTTATCATAGTCAAGTTTTTAATATTCAGAACAGAGAAACGAGGTTTTAAGTATTTATTTGTTTTTTAGATGTTATCTGTGCATCATTAATTCCTACGAATTTAAGTTTTAATCTTCTCATAGATAGAAGAAGTTCGACGAAGTTTAAAATAATAGAAGTTTATCTGATGTTTGAAGTGCGGTACAATTACGATTTTGTGCATCTATTTTTTTATAAAAATACTTGGTTTTAAAAAACTATCTAATCGCTTGTAAATACAAAAAAATTAAAAATAAGCCTTAATCAAGTCAGGAGTATTATTTTTCACTGGTTTAGGTGAGATTTCTATGATGTCTTTATCTCCATATATTATGTTTTTCGCTTTGAAATAGGTTTTGCCTTTATTCTTTCCAATGGCAAAAATTGTTGCTTTTGCACCGATAGGAAAAGTAGTCATTTTTTCTAGGCTTGAATGTGTAAAGGAATATTTATTGCCATCACTCCATTGAGCAGGTAAAAACATTTTTTCTGCATGAAAGATAATATAAACCTCTAAATGCTCATATTTCCCTTTCACATTTACAAAAAACGCTCTAGGTTCTGTACGTTCATCATTATAGAATCTATCGATGTTTGCCCAAGACAACTCATTTTGCTGAAAAGTGTTATAAAAATTAATACTATTAGATTCTCCTTTTAATGTATCCCTGAAACCAAAGAAAGGTTGAATGTTCTGATTTCGAATAGCACTTATATCACAAGTCAAATCAAATCGAGAAGAGTCAATTGGTACTTTCTGAATCATGCTCTCATTTTTAACAAAATCATAAAGCTGTCTAATCTCTCCATCCGACAAATTAGGAAATGAAGTCATAACAGATTTACTGTATTGATTGTAAAGACAAGTTGCTGTTGTATCACCAGAAGCAATGAGTGCTTGAGAATTTCTAGTAAAATCAACTATCCAATTCCAATCTCTGTATATTTCAATATTGCCCAATGGCGGACCAGTTGATGTTTTAGAAAAATCTTTCCAATAGTGGCAACTCGCACAGTTATTTTGAAAAAGTGCTTTGCCTCCAGCTAAATAATCTAATTCTTCTTTGATGTCTAAATCCACGGGCGTTTCCCAAGTAATGACACCGTTTTTAGCTTGACGACCATTGAATATTTTCAAACCTTCTTTGTAAGTAGCGTTCGGAATAGTAATTTCTATTGGCTTTTCAGACTTTAATTTTAATGGTTTTAAATCTCTAGTGGTAGCGTTTAGAAAAACCATTCCGTTGCTTTCGAGTGGTTTGCCATCAGTGGTTATAGTAAATAAACCGCCCAGTACAATATCTTCTATTTCGATTGCTTCCTTGAATTCAAGTTTGACGAAATCATCGTCGATACCTTCAAAACTGTTTTTTTGAATAACTATTTTGATATGTGACTTAGAATAGAGAACGGTGTCAGAAGAATTGTTGATAAGGAAACGTTGTGTTTCTAAATTGGTAGTATTTAAAAACTCAGAAGATTTAATAGTAGAGGTTTCAGAACAGTTTGCTAAAAGAATAATAGCAAAAAGCCAAAAGGTGATTTGATGTTTCATATTAGGTTACTTTAAGTAAAAGATGTACCTAAATATACAACGAAAACCCATTAGAAATTTAAATAGAATGAAATATTAGACTAATCAAAGAATAATTTAGATTAGGGATAAATATGTATATGAGTTGTCAAAGTGTTAAATATTCCCAAAATCTCAAAAACTTGAAATTTTATTCGTTAATTTTGGTTTTAAACCTAAATAGTATCAAACTTGTTATATAATAGATAGCTAGATACTTTAACTTTTATTAATCATAAGTGAAGAGAAATAAATAACTAGCTCCACTATTCTTTTTATTTTTTCCAATAATTTCTCTAGAAAATAAGTCCGTAGCTAGGCTATGCACTTATTTTTTAGCTCATTCTGGAAAAAAATAAAGTCGCATAATGGAGCAACTTATTTATTTTTCTTGCACTAAGCAAATTCAATATTTATGAAAAATTTAATCATACTTTTAGCATTGTTCACTTTCGTAGGTTTATCTACTGAAATGATGGCTCAAACTACAGCAGTTTCAACTGCAACAACGGCTAAAAAAGCAAAAGCAACTAAAGTGCCTTTGAGTAGCATGCAAAAGAAATCAGCAAAAAAAGCTTGTTGTGCAAAAGGTACTTCTAAGTCTGCTTGTTCAAAAACGAAAGAAAATGCAACTAAAAAAGCAAACGCAACTACAAACGCAACTAATGTTTCTTTAAAAACTAAAGGAGCTACTGAAAAGAAAGCTTGTACAAAAGGAGCTAAAAAAGGATGTTGTTCAAAAGACAAGTCTCAAGCTTCTGTAACGGCTGCACCTACAATGAAAAAAATCGTTAATAAAAATGCACCAGCAGCACGTCCAGCACTTACTCATGCTAGCGAAAGACAAAATAACTAATTACTAGTTCTAAATAATAGTCTTTATTCACAAGAATTCTTGTGAATAAAGACTAATCTTAATCTCCAATAGAGTTAAGAAATAAAAAATCGGTATTGATGGTAACATCAATACCGATTTTTTTATGGAAAAGACCGCAATCAATTTATTCAATGATGCTGAATAAGCAAAGTATTAGTCAATTGAACAGAAAAAATACATTGTTTTTTATTCGTTGTCAATTGTCAATTATTCATTGTCAATTAAACTACAACATCGCTTTAGCAGCATCAATTGCATTTGGCAAACCGCTAATGTCTTTACCGCCTGCGGTTGCTAAAAATGGCTGTCCGCCACCGCCGCCACGAATATGCTTCGCCAACTCCCGAATGATTTTACCAGCATTCATGCCTTTAGCAATCAAATCATCGCTTAAAGAAACCGTTAAGTTCGCTTTGCCGTTCGCTTCTGTACCAACCACCATGAAAAACGTTTCGCCAGCTTGTCGATATTGACGAGCAATATTTTTCACTGCTTCCACATTATCAACTTCAACTCTACCGCTCACGAATTTGACACCATTAATAAGAGTCGCATTCGATTCTAGTTCCGCCTTAGCCATTTTAGCTTGCAAAATGTCAAGTTTTTCGAGTTGTTTTTTAAGTGATTTATTTTCTTCCTGTAGTTTTTCAACTGCTTGAGCAACTTTTTTAGGATTTTTAAACAATCCTCTAATTGCATTCAACTCAGCAATTTCTTTATCAACATATGCTTCCGCCTCTGTTGCCGTTACTGCTTCGATACGTCGAATACTAGAACCTACAGAAGTTTCAACGGTAATTTTGAATAAGCCAATTTCACCAGTTGAAGTAACGTGAGTTCCTCCGCAGAGTTCGCTCGAAAAGTCTTTATCATAGGTAATCAAACGAACAAACTCACCGTATTTCTCACCGAAAAGCATTGTTGCGCCAGAAGCTTTCGCTTCTTCTAATGACATGTGACGGTTTTCTTCTAACGAAATATTTGCCCTGATTTTCTCATTAACCAATTTTTCAATCTTAACCAATTCTTCGTCAGTCACTTTTGAAAAATGAGAAAAGTCAAAACGCAATTTCTTATCATTCAAATCTTGCCCTTTCTGCAAAGCATGTGTACCCAATACTTCATGCAAAGCGGAATGCATCAAATGCGCAGCCGTATGATTTTTAGAAATTGCCGCACGTTTTCGGCTGTTCACTTCAGCTTTTACGGTTGCACTAATATTCGCAGGAAGACTTTTTACCACATGAATAATCAAGTCATTTTCCTTTTGCGTGTCGAGTACGGGAACTTTCTCATCATCAAACCACATCAAACCAGAATCACCATGTTGTCCACCGCTTTCTGCATAGAAAGGCGTTTTGTTTAACACGATTTGAAATTGATTCTTCTTTTTAACCTTAACCGTTCTGTATTTAATGACTTGCGCATCATCAATTGATAAATGATCATAACCAACGAATTCATTATCTGTTTCGTCAGACAGGACCATCCAGTCACCGACTTGCTTGACAGCATCTGCTTTAGAACGTTTCTTTTGTTCTTTCAACGCAACGTCAAAACCAGCTTCGTCTACCTGATAACCTTTTTCACTAGCGATCAACATCGTCAAGTCAAATGGAAAACCAAAAGTATCATACAGTTCAAAAGCATCTTTTCCATTGATAGCCTTAGTCGCTTTTTCCTTTGCCATCAAAGCATCCAAACGCTCAATTCCGCTACCTAATGTTTTCAAAAATGTTTCTTCTTCACTTTTAATCAATTTTCCAACAAACTCACGTTGTTCGTGAAGTTCAGGGAAAACCGTTTTAAACTGATCCGCTAAAACACCCATCAATTGATACAATACAGGCTTTTTAAGATCCAAAAAGCTATAATAATAACGTACGGCACGACGCAAAATGCGACGAATCACATAACCTGCGCCTGTATTACTTGGCAATTGACCATCAGCAATAGCAAAACTCACCGCACGAATATGGTCAATCAATACCCGAAATGCCATATCTTTTTGGAAAGTCGCTCCTTTATTATCGTATTCACCTTCGTATTTCAAACCAGTTGCTTTCTCTAAGAAAGACATCGTAGGTTCAAATAAATCAGTGTCGTAGCTACTTGTTTTACCTTGCAACGCCATTGTGATGCGCTCAAAGCCCATTCCTGTATCAATATGCTTTGATGGTAAATCAACTAAACTACGATCCGCTTTACGTTCAAACTCTATAAATACCAAGTTCCAAATCTCAATGACTTCAGGATGATCTTCATTCACTAATGATGCGCCATTTGTTTTTGCACGCTCTTCATCGCTTCGTAAATCAACATGAATTTCAGAACAAGGACCGCAAGGCCCTGTTTCACCCATTTCCCAGAAGTTATCTTTCTTGTCAAATGGTAAAATGCGCTCATTTGAGAGAATATTCGCCCAAATTGCCTTCGCTTCGTCATCTGGAGCAAGACCATCCGCTTCATCACCACCAAAATAACTGATGTAAAGGCGATCTGGGTCAATTCCAAACTCCTTCGTCAACAATTCCCAAGCCCATTCGATAGCTTCCTGTTTGAAGTAGTCTCCGAAAGACCAATTCCCGAGCATTTCGAAAAGTGTGTGATGATAGCCATCAACTCCGACTTCTTCCAAGTCATTGTGCTTACCAGAAACCCGTAAACACTTTTGCGTATCAGCAACTCTAACATCTACGGCGGCTTTGTTCCCAAGAAAGTAATCTTTGAAGGGATTCATACCTGCATTGATAAACATCAATGTTGGGTCGTCTTTATTGACCAAAGGCGCAGAAGGGACAATTTTGTGCTGCTTTGCTTCAAAGAAGTCTAAGAACTTCTGTCGAATATCACTCGATTTCATGTTAAAGTTTTACGCTGATAAAATAAATTTCTACAAATTTCGATTTTCATAAGGGAATTATATAATTTAACGGTAACCATTCTAATATTTTTTTGAATAAAAGTTCCATTTTTATAAAAAAGATGATTTTGGGATAGGTTTTGGAATATATTAATGAAAAATCTAGTAGAAAAATGAAGTGTTAAGACTTTCTTAAGAAAATCCAAATGTTTGATTAAA
>CAZMEH010000286.1:0-1719 GCA_964564885.1 uncultured Saprospiraceae bacterium
TGGATAAAGTAAAAAGAAAAAATCGGGCTTTAGCCCAACACAGCACAATGTTGGACTAAAGTCCTAGTTTTTTTAAAATTCAAATCCACGAGCTAAAGCACGTGGCAATAGATGTAAAATACTGAAAGTCAATTAATTATTAATCTCCTTGACGCTAATCCGAGCAATCGGGATAAACTAAGCACGGGATGAGGTCGTAAGTTACTGACAAGGATTAGCAATCATTAGCTCTAAATCCTTGTATAATTTATCATCAGAATAATCTGCTAAAGTATCTTTAGCTGCTTCCAGTCTTTTTAAAGCAAGGTTCTTTTCGTCTAAGTCGCAATAGCTTTGCGCATAGTTGATTAGTTCTTGAGCAACTGCTTTTTTCTGATTTTTAATATTTGCAGCTAAACTTTTTATTGCCTCCGTTTTAGCATTTTCTGCTACTTTCGTCGCTTTTCTTGTTTCAAAAAACTGAAATAAAGCAACACCAGCAAGCATTAAGGCAAAAACCATAACACCAATAGCCACACGAGTAAGCCGTTTTGCTTTATGTTCATTTTTCTCTGCTGCTTCTCTCAATTTAGTCTGTCTTATGGCTTCTTCCTTCAAACGAATTAACTCCGCATTTGCGAGTGTTTGACTTTTTTGGACATATTCTTTCTCAACATCACGTAGGTTGAGTTGTGGTAGCCAGGGCGCAATAATTGCTAAATCACCTTTGGGTAGCAGCTTTTCGGCGTCTTGATTGGCAGCTTTCCATATTGGACATTTCAATTTTATCAATCGCTCTGCGGTTTCTATGGCAATTTGTTGGCTATCTTTGCGCTTTGCCACTTCTTTCGCCAATACATCGTGCATCAATGAATACAAATCACCTTCTTCTTGATAGCGCAATATTCGATTGTCTTCTAATAAAACACGACAACGCTCTCGCCATTCCGCAGGATATTTTTGTAGTTTTTCGTTAATATCAGCAAGGCTCAATGGTATTTTTGTGCCTTCTAAAGTCGCAAAAGGAGATAAAAACTGCCAAACAAAGTTTTTTGGAATATTTGAAAAGGTATCATTAAGCGAATGATACACCATATTTGCTCTATCGTTCAGAAAACTCGCCAACAAATCTTCGATAGTACCAACATCTTCTAGCAGTTTCAAATCAAAAGTAGCTTCTTTTGTTCTGCTGATTTTTTCGCCTGTTGCTTTCACATACAAGCTATCCAT
Organism: uncultured Saprospiraceae bacterium; assembly: GCA_964564885.1. Lineage (GTDB taxonomy): Bacteria > Bacteroidota > Bacteroidia > Chitinophagales > Saprospiraceae > CAKZLL01. The sequence continues at coordinate 1,210 of CAZMEH010000286.1, forward strand.
CATCATCTGAAAAATGGGCAATTGTATTTCGATGCGTCCTTCTCTGATTTTATCAATAATCGCTCTGGCTACTTCGGCTTCTTTGCCTTTTTCCAAATGAATATTAGAGTTTTCATTATTTGTAGCTTTTAGCACTATCTCTTGCGCATTGCGATAATTCATTCGAGCAACACGAAGTTTTTTATCAAGAAGTTGCGGCACTTCTTTTTCAAATTCGTATAAGTTTGCCAAATATTCTTCTCGCATCGAAAATAACAATCGACAAGGAACATCCGCTTGTAAAATATCTTTGACGGTTTGTATAAATTGCTGTTGCTCTGCTTCCTTGCCTAGAATGAATAATTCTTCAAACTGGTCAAATATTAGATAAATCGGGTTGAAGGTATTGCGATATAACCCTTGTAAAGCGTCAATCACTTCATTATTTGCTGTATTTTTTATATAAATATCATCTTCTTCAGTATTTTCCAATTCCTCAGAAAAATCAAATTCTTCAACTTCTACGGTTGG
>CAZMEH010000287.1:0-8111 GCA_964564885.1 uncultured Saprospiraceae bacterium
GATAATCTCTATCATTTTCAATAATGCTGCGTAACATCAGTTATTAATTTAAAAACTAATTAAACCTCATGTTGAACCTGTTGAGAAAGCAAATAAAATTTGAAGCGATAAGAACAAAGAAGGAAAGTGTTTTAATATTTCGTCAACCTTATTTACAAAAAAATGACGAGCTACAATCTTAGATTGTAACTCGTCATTCTGAAAAACGATGTTTAAACTTGACTTTAAAATCAATTAAACTTTCATAATATCAACTTCTTTAGAACTCATCAATGCTTCTACTTTAGCGTAGAATGATTTTGACATTCTGTCCGCATTCTCTTCTGCTTCTTTACCAGCATCCTCAGAATAACCGTCTTTTACAGCATCCTTGATACCAGAAATAGCTTCACGTCTTGCGCCACGAATCGTTACTTTAGCATTTTCACAATAGCCTTTTGCTTGCTTTACGTATTCTCTACGACGTTCTTCTGTTAAAGGAGGCACGCTAATACGAATAAGTTCACCGTTGTTTTGAGGTGTCAAACCCATATTTGCTTCAAAAATTGCTTTTTCGATAGCACTAATAGTTCCCTTTTCGTAAGGAGTAATTGCAATAGTTCTAGCATCAGGAACAATAACACTAGCGACCTGATTGAGGGGCGTTGCCATTCCATAATAAGAAATCATTAAACCATCAAAAATATTTGGAGAAGCTTTACCTGTTCTAATTTTTGATAATTCTCTTTGAAGGTGACCGATTGCAGCAGTCATATCTTCTTGAGACGATTCCATATATAAATCTATATCTTCTTGCATATCTGGATATTTAATTTCTAGTTATTCGTTAATTAGTTAATCAGTTATCAGTCGTTGATTCGTTATTTACAATAATTGCATTTTGCAAAAAAACTAATTACAAACTAACCAATTACAATTTATGTCATTTTTTTAATTAAAGGTAAATTATGGTGAAAATTAATAGAAAATTAAATTTTTTTAAAGAACTTAATAGAATTCGTTGTCAATTATCAATTTTTCAACTTGTCCCGCCAATCCAAAACCTCCGGATTGTCCATTAAAAACATTACTTCACTAATGTCCCAACATCTTCGCCATTAATAATGCGCATCAAGTTCTTTGGATCATTAATATTAAACACAATAATAGGTAGATTATTCTCTTGACATATTGTGAATGCAGTCATATCCATTACTTTCAATCCTTTGCGAATGACATCAGTAAAAGAAATTTCATCATACTTAGTAGCGGTAGGATCTTTTTCTGGATCAGCCGTATAAATACCGTCAACTCTTGTTCCTTTCAAAATAACTTCTGCACCAATCTCATTTGCTCTAAGCGCAGCCGCAGAATCTGTTGTAAAAAATGGTGCACCTGTACCACCACTAAAAATCAACACTCGCCCTTTTTCAAGGTGACGAACCGCTCTTCTACGAATATAAGGTTCAGCGATTTTATTGACCTCAATAGCAGAAATCAAACGAGTATAAACACCCGCTTTTTCTAAGGCGCTTTGCAATGCCATTCCGTTGATGATAGTTGCCATCATACCCATATAGTCGCCTTGAATACGCTCAATACCAGAATAATGTGCATTCAAACCTCTGAAAATATTTCCACCACCAATCACAACTGCAACTTCTACACCTGCCTCTGCTAATTCTTTAATCATTTTAGCATAATGAATTAGCATTTCAGGAGCAATTCCAAATTCTTGTTCACCCAGCAATGACTCACCACTTAGTTTTAAAAGAACCCTTGTATATTTTTTTGACATAAGATTGGTTTGTGAAGTTTTATTCTCCTTACAATCAGACCTTATAAATTCTGATTCCGATAGCCCTGTCTGCCGGCAGGCAGGTATCGGGAATAAGGTTTAGTTTTTTTTAAAAAAAACTGCAAATTGAAAACTATGCTAAAAAAAAAGCGAATTGCAATAATGGCAATTCGCTTTCTTCAACAAATACAATATTTTAAGCTAAGTCCATTCTAATGAATGAATTTACTTTTAAAGCTTTATCTACTGACTTCAAATAATCCTTTACAGATTGTTTGTTTCCTTTAACGTATTCTTGGTTCATCAACGTTTTCTCTTTGAAAAGAGCTTTGTTCAATCTACCATTGACAATACCTAAAATCATTTTTTCTGGCTTATCAGGCATTTGCTCCCGAGTAATTTCCATTTGCAAAGCACGTTCCTTTTCTACTACTTCAACAGGAATATCTTCCTTATCAACAGCAACAGGAGAAAGAGCCGTTACTTGCATAGCCAAGTTTTTACCAGCTTCAACAGCAGCATCACTTTGCTTGTTCATGCCCAAAAGAACACCAACTCTGTAACCAGCGTGAATATAAGCGACTACTTGTGCCGCTTCAAGGCGAGCGTATTTTTTGATTTCAATCTTTTCGCCAATAACACCAGCCATTTCCATAGTACGTCCTTCTACGGTCATACCTTCTTTGAAAGGTAAAGCGTTTAAAGCGTCTTTGTCAGCAGGCATATGAGCTAATGCGATATGAGCTAATTCTATAGCAGAATTAACATAATCTTCGTTTTTGGCAACGAAATCAGTTTCGGCTGAAACATTGATGCTGATACCTTGAGTACCTGCTTCATTTACCAAAGCGATAACCACACCTTCCGTAGCATTACGGTCAGCACGTTTACCCATTATTTTCTGCCCTTTCTTGCGTAATAATGCTGTTGCTTCTTCAAAATCACCATTTGCTTCAACAAGAGCTTTTTTACAATCCATCATACCCGCACCTGTTTGGTCACGGAGTTTCTTTACATCTTTAGCTGAAATCTTCACTTTATAATAGATTTAAGATAAATTTAAAATAAATTTAAATGTTTGATAAGTTCATATATCTAAGAAAAGAGAGTAGAGAACAGAAAACAGAGACAATATATATTTAAATATTTATCTCTCTTCTCTACTCTCTCTTCTCTTTTCTAAGAAAATTTATGCTTCCGTTTTAACCTCTTCTTTCTTAGCATTATCTTTTTGCTTCTTAGTTCCTTTACGTTCTTCTAATCCTTCACGGATAGCTTCAGTAAGGTAAGCAGTGATAATAGCAATTGATTTAGAAGCATCGTCATTTGCAGGAATTGCAAAGTCGATTTTAGTAGGGTCAGAGTTAGTATCTACCATACCAAAAGTACGAATGTTCAATTTTCTAGCTTCTTGAACTGCAATGTGTTCATGGTGAATATCCACGATAAACATAGCAGAAGGAATTCTATTCAATTGTTCGATACCGCCTAAAACACGATTCAACTTAGCTTTCTGACGAGTCAACATTAAACGTTCCTTCTTAGTAATGTTAGTTACTGATTCGTCCGTTAACATTTTGTCGATAGACTGCATTTTCTTGACAGACTTACGAATTGTAGCAAAGTTAGTCATCATACCACCTAACCAACGTTCTGTAACGTGTGGCATTCCGACGCTTTCAGCAGCTTCGACGATGATTTCTCTTGATTGCTTCTTTGTAGCTACAAACAATATTTTCTTACCCGCTTTAGCCATGGCTTTCATTGCTTGCGCAGTTTCTTCCATGCTTTCCAGCGTTCTATTCAAATCTATGATGTGAATACCTTTTCTCTCCATGAAGATATAAGGTAACATCTTTGGATTCCACTTCTTCTTCATGTGTCCGAAGTGAACACCTGCATCCAACAACTCTTTATAGGTAGGCTTCTGCATTTTAATATATTTAATAAACCCTAGTGGGTGATTTTTTAATTTTAGATGCACCGTTTTATTTAGAATATTGATTCTCTAAATAAAAGAGTAAATCTATTTTTTAAAACGTTTAGGTATTTTAAATAATGGATGCATAATTTTTCGGTAATGAAACTTGAAATTGTATATCCAAAATTGTAAATATCTTGATTAACGTTTTGAGAACTGAAAGCCTTTTCTTGCTTTTGGTTGACCGTACTTTTTACGTTCAACTGCACGAGAATCACGAGTAAGATATTTCTTAGATTTCAATGGAGAACGGAACTCTTCGTTCAATTTCACCAAAGCTCTAGAGATACCCATACGAACAGCCTCTGCTTGTCCTTTAAATCCACCACCTTTCACATTTACTTTAACATCATAAGCATCTTCAACGCCTACTGTTACAAATGGGTCTTCTATATTGCGGTGCATATGAATATGCGGAAAGTATTCCTTGTACGCTTTGCCATTAATTGTTACTACGCCAGTACCTTTACTAAGGTAAATACGAGCAACCGCAGCTTTACGTCTTCCTATTGCATTAATTTGTTCCATAGATGAATTATATTTCTAATGTTTCTGGCTGCTGAGCTGCGTGAGGATGCTCTGAACCTGCGTAAACGAATAATTTTCTGAACATAGCACGACCTAACACTCCTTTTGGCAACATACCTTTTATGGCAGCTTCAACTGGGAAAGTTGGTTTTTTCTTAAGCATTTCATTAATACTTACACGCTTTTGACCACCTGGATAAAGAGAATATGTAATATATTGTCTTTGATCTCCTTTATTACCTGTCAAACGCATTTTTTCAGCATTAATGACAACTACATAATCACCTGTGTCAACATGTGGCGTATAGCTTGGCTTGTGTTTTCCTCGAAGTATAGTCGCTACTTTAGTACCAAGATGGCCTAGAACTACGTCCTCTGCGTCTATTATATACCATTTACGCTCTACATCCTCTTTTCTTGCCGATTTCGTTCTGTAACTTAACGTATCCACGATTTTTAATTTTTTGTTAAAAGAATTAAATAGCATTTTTGATTGTTAATATCAATATGTATAATACTATATATATAAACATTAAAACCTACCATTAATAAAACTCTTAAACCTATTTGAATAAAAGCAGTGCAAAGATAAGTTTTATTGAGTCACTTTACAAAGGTTTCTTGAAAATATATTTTTACGTACCTTTATAACTCACTGATAGACAGTTAAAATTTCGCACAAAAATTTGAGAAGGTCAATTTAATTCTGTTTTATTTAGAAAATAGAAGGGTTTATTTTAGGATTCCCTTTGAAGAAAAATTGTAAACTAGGGTGTTGAAGTAATGAAATCTTTAGCTTTTCCAAACTGCGCCGTATTGTTCCACTAAAACATTATCATAGTAATCAGCACGTTCCAGCAAAGTTTGTAGCAATTCAATAGCAGTATTTGTGTTCAAATGTCTATCATAGATAATTAGCGAAAGGACAATATCATTACCGCTGATGCTAAAAGTTAAGCCTTTGATGAGGTAGTTTTGTTGTAGTAGGAATTTATAGATTTTCTCGGTGACTTTAGCGTCTTCGGGCAAATTACATAAAAAAGCATCACCTAAAATATAACCTCTAGGTTCATAATAAGATAAATAAATAGTTGCGCTTCCTTCGATTAATGCCCAGTGATTTGGTCCTTTTCTGGAAAGAGCCGCTTTGTGACCAATTTTTTCTATTAATCCTTCGATTGTTCTACTGACGCCTTCTGCTTCGTATTTTGGATAATCCGTCGCAAATATTTTCGTTGAATCATCTTTACAATGACTAAATTTAGAATCAGGCGTAGCAATTAAATTACATGCTCTGCATCGTGTAGCAATGCGTTGACCAACCGCCTGATACTCTTCAATACTCTTCACTACATGTGTAATCGGCAACGCATAACCCGTTTCATCATTTTCGTAAATCGAACCTGTATTCATACCAATGATTTCACCTTTATTATTAATCAAAGGAGAGCCACTAAATGCGGTATCAATAGGAATATTCGTTGGTATGAATTTAATATTATGAAAAGTATCGGTTGCTTTTATAATCTCGCCTGTTCTAAGAATTTTTTCTTTGATAAAAACAGAATCACTTTGAGCGTAATCTGTATTAAAAGATAAAGATTGTATCTCAAAACCTTTAGGCATTTCAAGAAAAGCAATGTCATAAATTTCATCTATATATAATACATCAACCAAGAAACGTTTTTGATTATTAGAATAAATAATGACTTGTGGATTTCCTTCCACGATATGAAAGTTCGTAATTATCAACTCAATTGACGGCAATACAAAGCCAATTCCGATACACTGTGGTGTAGCGATTTGAACATAAGCCTTATCTGTTGTTTCTATATTTAGCGCATAAGTTGACATTGCATAAAAATAGAAAAATTCGATGATATGATGTAGTTTTTTATATAAATTTAAGGGTCAAATGCCTTAAAGGCGTCCGAGCCTTAGCTTCATTCTTTTGAAGTAATTTGTTTTATCTATCATCATTTTAAATCAACAAATGCTTATTTTTACTGTTCAAATATCAAAAAAGTAAACAATGAGTTTTAAATTAGTATCAAATTTCCAACCGACAGGTGACCAACCGAAAGCCATTGCGCAATTGGTCGAAGGAATAGAAGATGGTGAAAGAGCGCAAGTTTTGCTTGGTGTGACGGGTTCGGGTAAGACTTTTACGATGGCAAATGTTATTGCAAAACTGAACCGACCGACTTTGATACTAACCCACAACAAAACCTTAACGGCTCAGCTATACGGTGAATTTTGTCAGTTTTTCCCAGATAATGCGGTCGAGTATTTCGTTTCTTACTACGATTATTATCAGCCTGAAGCCTACATTACGTCTTCTGATACTTTTATAGAAAAGGATTTGGCTATCAATGCAGAAGTCGATAAACTAAGACTTCGAGCCACTTCTATGATGTTGTCTGGGCGACGAGATATTGTCATTGTGGCTTCTGTATCGTGTATTTACGGTATGGGAAATCCCGAAGCTTATAAAAATTCTATTCTTAGAATCAATATTGGTGATGTGGTTTCTAGGAATACTTTTTTATATAATTTGGTAGAAAGTCAATATTCTCGAACAACGGCTGATTTTGATAGAGGTTCGTTTCGAGTGCGAGGCGATACGGTTGATATTAATTTGCCTTATGTTGATTATAGTTACCGAATTATGTTTTTTGGTGATGAAATCGAAGAGATTGAACGTTTTGAAACAGAAACGGGCAAACGTATAGAATCGCTTTCTTCGGCGGCTATTTATCCTGCCAATCTTTACATTGCGCCAAAGGATAAATTGCAAGATATTATTAAGGATATACAAGACGAATTACATAGACAAGAGATATATTTTGAACGAGAAAACAAGAATTTGGAAGCAAAACGTATCCGTGAACGGGTGAATTTTGATTTAGAAATGTTGCGTGAATTAGGCTACTGTCAAGGCGTAGAAAACTATTCTCGACACTTTGATGGTCGGGAACCTGGCACTCGCCCGTTTTGCTTAATAGATTATTTTCCAGATGATTTTTTAATGATTATTGACGAAAGTCATGTGACGCTTCCGCAAGTTCGAGGCATGCACGGAGGAGATAGGGCGAGAAAAATAAACTTGGTCAACTTTGGTTTCCGCTTACCGTCTGCGATGGACAATCGTCCGTTGAACTTCGTTGAGTTCCAAAAGATATTGAATCAAGTAATTTATGTGAGTGCGACGCCAAGTGATTTCGAATTGGAAGAAACCGACGGTGTGTTTGTAGAGCAAATCGTTCGACCGACAGGATTACTTGATCCGCCGATTGATGTTCGTCCGAGTATTAATCAAGTAGACGACCTTTTGGAAGAAATTCGTATCAGAATCAAAAAACGAGAACGTGTTTTAGTGACTACTTTGACCAAACGTATGTCTGAAGAGTTACAGAAATACATGGACAGAATCGGAATTAAATGTCGTTACATTCACTCTGAGGTGGATACTTTGGAACGTGTTGAGATTTTAAGGGATTTACGTTTGGGTGCTTTTGATGTGTTGATTGGTGTGAATTTACTGCGAGAAGGTTTGGATTTGCCAGAGGTTTCGCTCGTGGCTATTTTGGATGCAGATAAGGAAGGTTTTCTTAGAAATACTCGCTCCTTGACGCAAACATCTGGTCGTGCTGCTCGTAATGCTAACGGTCGAGTCATCATGTATGCGGATAAAATGACGGGTTCCATGCAAAGAACGATTGATGAAACGAATCGTAGAAGGATCATTCAAATGGCATATAATGAGAAACACGGAATAACGCCAACAACCGTGATGAAGACCAGAGAGGAAATCATTAAATCGGC
>CAZMEH010000288.1:0-1960 GCA_964564885.1 uncultured Saprospiraceae bacterium
GGATTTATACGTTACGCTTTATGGTGCAACAGAAATTGTAATTCAAGATTGTAATGGTTATATTCTTTATTTTGCGGAGAATAAAAATAGTCTTGTAGTTGAAAATTAATAATAGATAATTTGATAATTACTAACATTAATAAATGATGAAGTTGTTCAAAAATTCAATATATAAATTCTAATCTTTTATCTCTTTCAAAAAATCACTAAAAACGGCTTATCTTTGCGCTTGTGGGAAGAATAATGGGAATAGATTACGGAACGAAGCGTATTGGGATAGCTGCAACTGACCCGCTAAAAATAATAGCGAGTGGTTTGCAAACTGTGCCAAACAAAGAGATTTTTGATTTTTTGAAAAATTACCTTGCTCGGGAAGAGGTGGATACGATTGTCGTAGGTGAGCCGCAACGCTCCGACGGAAGTCTTTCTCCTATTCAAGAGAAGATTAATGATTTTGTCAAAAAGTTGAAAAAAGACTATCCAACGATTGAAATCACAACGTTCAATGAGCAATTTTCGTCACAACGAGCTTCTGAAATCATCAGAATGAGTGGCGCAAAACGTAAAAAACGTCGTGATAAAGCATTGGTTGATACAGTCAGTGCGGCTGTCATTCTTCAAGATTATATGGAAGAAAACCATTGGTAGATTATCATCGATGATTTTAGATTGACGATTTTAAATTGTTTCTCTTAAATTATCGATACAATTTTTGTTAGAAAAATCAAATACTAAATAAGTACGTTCTAATATTTAAGTGTTACGAAAATAATTGTAATAATGCAATCTAAAATCGTAAATCTAAAATAGTAAATGTACTAAGAACTATTAGATAATGATATATCCTGTTTATGGCTATGGGGCTGGTGTGCTGAAAAGAGAAGCAAAAGAGATTGAAGAAGATTATGCAAACCTGAAACAACTGGTTGCAGATATGTATGAAACCATGTATGAGGCAAATGGTGTTGGTTTGGCATGTCCTCAAATTGGCGTGTCTATCAGAATGTTTGTTATTGATACGGAACAGCTAGATGAAGAAGGAGATGAGCCAGTAGGTGTCAAAAAAGTATTCATTAATCCTATCATTGTAGAAGAAGAAGGGACAGAATGGGATTATGAAGAAGGTTGTTTGAGTATTCCAGACTTAACTTCTGATGTGACTCGCAAGCCAAAAATCGTTGTAGAATACTATGATGAAGATTTCAATCTGAAAGAAGAAAGCTATGACGGAATGAATGCTCGTGTTATTCAACATGAAACAGATCATCTTGACGGTATCTTATTTACAGATCATATTTCTGGCTTTAAACGTCGCTTGATGAAACGTAAGTTAGAGAATATCAAGAAAGGAAGAATCGATGTAGACTATCGTATGAAGTTTGCAGTTGATTTGAAAAAACGTAAGTAAACTCCAATCTGACCAAAAATACAAGTGTCGGACACCTTAAAGGTGTCCGACACTCAATATTTCTATTTAAAAGTCTAACCAAAAATAAAACCAGATGAAATATTCAATTCTATTGACGCTATTGGCTATTATGACTAGTAGTTGGTTAACCGCTCAAATCACGACGCCTGAACCTACTGAAGTTTGGGAGCCGAAGGCAAGAGTTGTTACACCAGGACAAGGAACGAGCGCACCTTCTGATGCGATTGTTTTGTTTGATGGTGGTGATTTTACGGAATGGCAACATTTGGATGGAAAGAAAGTTGGTTGGGAATTAAAAGATAGTGCAGCAACTGTAGTTGGCGGTACTGGAAATATTAAAACTAAACGGGAGTTTGGTGATATTCAATTGCATCTAGAATTTAGAACGCCTGCTGTTGTTTTGAAAGAAGGACAGTTGAGAGGAAATAGCGGCGTGTTTTTTCAAGAACGCTACGAAGTTCAAGTGCTAGATAATTACGGAAACGAAACCTATTCTAATGGTCAAGCGGGTTCTATCTATAAGCAATCAAT
>CAZMEH010000289.1:0-5240 GCA_964564885.1 uncultured Saprospiraceae bacterium
ATTTTCAAGACGAAGCTCATTTTTATTTTGGTAGCCAAAGCTACCAAAATAAAAATAGCTGAAGTATTGTAATATCAATGGTTTGTCAAGAGATTAGCAGTGAGTTTTTAAACAAGTTCGTTTATATTTGTAGCATTACAATAATAAAAATTATTTGGTATTAAAGATATGAAATCCAGAAAAGAACAAATTAAAGCTGCTGCGGCAAGACTATTTCGTAAGAAAGGCTATCGAGCTACTTCTATGCAAGATATTGCTGATGCGATGAATATAAAGGCGGCGAGTCTCTATAATCACATTAAATCTAAACAAGAGATACTTTGCGAATTGTCTTTGAATATGGGACACTTATTCACGGAAGGAATGAATGACATCAATCAATCTTCGCTAAGTTCTATTGATAAGATTAAAAAAATCATTGGTTTACACGTTAAATTAACGGCTGAACATACAGATGCTATTGCTTTGATTACTAGTGAATGGGTTCACTTGGAAAAGGAGTTTGTAAAAGAGTTGAACGTAAAACCCTACTTTGCTTATTTAGAGTTGAGAGAAAAGTATGAAGCTGATTTCAAAAGCATTTTACAAAACTGCATAGCGGAAGAGTATTTTGAAGACGTTAATGTAGAAATTGCGATGTTCTCTATTTTGTCTTCATTGCACTGGCTATATTCTTGGTACAACAAGAATTTACATAACATTAGCCTTGTAGAACTCGAAAATCAAATGATAAAATGCTTAGTTGAAGGATTACTTAAGAGGTAAATGTATAGTTTAACCACCTAAAGACCAGACATTTAAAAGAGAAAAGCGACTTTTACACAATTGTGTAAAAGTCGCTTTCATATATTTAAGATATTCAATTCCACCATTTGTCCCGCTTGCTCCGAAATCTCGGTGGAAACCTTGGAATTGAAGATTAAAACTATCTTAATTACATTTCAAATCATTTTCGATTTTGTACTCAGCATTTTCCTTGTACTTACCAAATGAAGCTTTTTTGTATGCTTCACAAGCTTTTCCTTTTTGACCTGATTTTTGGTAAGATTTACCAATTTCAAAATAGTAACCAGCTCTTTTTTCTTCATTCTCTGGCAAATAAGTCATCGCTTTTTCGTAAGAAGAGATAGCAGCATTGTGATCGCCTGCTTTAGCAGCATCTTTACCTTGAGCTTTCAAGCCACTAGCAGCTGCACTTTTAGATGCACCAACGATTTTAGCTTTTTTCTCATCTTCACCACCTAATTCAATCACCTTGTCTAAACTAGTGATCATTTTGTCATATTGCTTCAACTCCTTGTGTGTACGACCTTTATAGAAAAGAGCTGTCATATAGTCTTCCTTAACAGCTAAAGAGTTGTCAAAACTTACTAATGCTGCACCAAAGTCTTTTGCTTTGAAAGAAGATTTTCCTTCCTTATAATAAGCTGCATACAACGTCTTACTTACTCTTTTTACAGTCTTTGCATCTTCATATTTTTCAGCTACTCCTTTTGCCTCCAAAAGTTCTTTAATTGCTGCACTATAAGACTTAGCTTTGTAAGATTTTACTGCAACATTGTAATATAATCCTGGTAGCTTTTTAGTTGTTTTTGCAACGATGTCTAACCCGTTACTATCCAATTCTTCAGCGATAGATAAAGCCAATAATAGACTGTCGATTGCTGCTTTAGGATTTTCGTTTGCTAATTTAGAGCCTGCGTTATACGCACTTAATGCATCTTTACGAGTGCCATCAGATAATACTGAAAAATTCAGGAAACTGAAAACAACTGCTGCCAATGCGAATACTTTAACGATTTGTTTAACATTCATACGGTTCTTAGTTTTTTATTTTTGATAAAGTTTTACAATTTGAATAAAATGATTCTTGCCAATTCTAATTGTAAAGAATATATAATACTGCCTTTTTAAATTCTGATACAAAACTAATTAAAAGTAATTCTTCAACGAAATTATATTTTTCAAAAAATTGTTTTTTTTTATATAAAACAATTAAAGTTTCCTATTTAAACATACAATCATTTGAATTATTGCACTTGAACTAACTTTTTCGTTAATACAAAAGTCCATTTTTAGATCCACATATCAAAATGGAAAAGGATGAATTTAGAATAATCGTAGTTGAATCGGTCTTTTCACCTATTTAAAATGAACCATGTTACTAAAAATGTTAGATTGTGACAGGAGAAATAGCATTATTATAGCGCAAACTATTGATTTTTAGTAGTTATACGAGAATTCAAATAATTGAAATGTGTCGTTTTTTATAATTCAAGTGTTTTCATTCTATAAGTCAGCTTTAACGAAGTGATTATTTCTAATCTATTTTTTATTCCTCAATAAGGTGTTCTATAATTTCAAAATCATCTTTTTTTATCTTAGATTTTAATTCAAAAAACCAAATAGCACTAGAAGAGGTAATGAAATAAGATAAGGTTAATAATAATCGTTCTAAATTGATTGTATCTCCATTGAATACCACTAATCCGCCGAAGAACAAACTAATAAATGCAATATCTGCCCATTGAATGATCCATTTCTTTGTATTGACGGTATAATTCCAGGAGTTGACTGACAAAATCATTATCAATAAAATTGCCCAATAGACAATTAGAATTAGTCCATTTCTGAATACCGTAAAAACATAGTTTATCGCAATAGCGTTGATTGCAAGTTCGCTAAATAAGATCAATAGGAAATCATGAAGTATCGGAGTAATCAATACCATACTCATCCAAATTCGATGCGCATATCTGATGTCTTCTGGAAATTTCATAGGTTTATAGGATATCAATTTTGAATTATAAAAGACAAAAAACCTTAGCACAATAAATATGCTAAGGTTTTTTTTAATAGAAAGATGTAATTTTTCAAGTTTTATTCAAAAATAATCTTTTCAGGCTTATCATGCCATCCTTCCAATAAGTTAAGGTAACGATTATTAACCTGCGGACGCTTCACTTTTAAAGTTGGTGTCAACATGCCATTTTCAACAGAGAAAGCACTTTTAGCAACAATTATAGTTGAAACTTTTTTGTAACTAGCTAATTTTCCATTTGCCTCAGCTAAACTTGCTTCCAAACTTGCTTTCAATTCATCCTGACTTTTTGCCATTCCGATTTCAGAAGGAACGATAATTAAAAGTGGTTGAGGCATACCTAAACCAACTAAGCACAATTGCTCAATATCGTCATTAGCAGTAAATTTGAATTCAATTGGAGATGGAATAATGTATTTACCTTTTGCAGTCTTGAAAGTATCTTTCACACGACCAGTCAAAAATAAATAACCATTTTCATCAATACGACCTTGATCACCAGTGTGTAACCAGCCGCCTTGAATAACTTCTGCTGTTTTATCTGGAGACTTGTAATAACCTTCCATTACGTAAGAAGCACGCATACAAACTTCACCACTATCGTCTACAATTTTCAATTCAACACCAGGTTGAGCCTTTCCGACAGAACCAGGTTTGTCATCAAAAGCATCTAGGAAAGTACAAGCCGCCGCATTTTCTGTCATTCCGTAACCTTCGGATACAGGAATACCAATCGCCATAAACCAGTCTTTCAACTCTTGTGCAATGGCAGCAGCACCCGAAATATTCATACGAGATTCACGTAAACCCAATGCAGTTTGTAATTTCTTCTTAATAATATTATTAATGACTGGAATCTTCAATAATATATTTAACCTGTTCTGGGGCATCTTCTTTAAAATACCTAATTGGAATTTCTTCCAAATACGAGGAACAGCGAAGAATAACGTTGGTTGCGTGTCCGATAGATTTTTAGCGAATGTATCTAAAGACTCCGCAAAAGACAAAACACCGCCATATGAAAGGCAAGCACCTTCAACGACAATACGTTCTGCAATATGATTTAATGGTAAAAATGACATAAAACGATTATCACCATTCATATCAAATTTAAAATTATTCGCTTCTTTTGTTGATTCTAGTAATTCCGCTTGACTAGAATGAGTTAGCATCACACCTTTTGGCGTTCCTGTTGTACCAGAAGTAAAGATAATGGTCCAAAGGTCTTTCAAGCCAGGAAGTTTTACCTCCTGCATAGGCTCGTTTTTGTCCATTAGTTCCTGCCAATCCATAGCGCCTTCAATAGTCGCATGATTGTTATAGGTAAATAAAGAAACGGTTGGCATATCCTTTGGAATACCATCTTTCATGTCTGCCCAAATTGGCTTTTCAACCTTACCAACTATCAAGAAATCAACATCACCTAGTTTTAGAACTTCGTTGATTTGATCACCTGTCAAAGTAGCAAAGAAAGGAACAGAGATAAATCCAGCCATAGAAATAGCCAAATCTGCAATTATCCATTCACGGCAGTTTTTAGAAACTAACCCGATGTGAGCATTTTCCTTTAAACCCATTGTTTGAAGAGCGGCAGCAAGTTTTCTAACCATTTGTCCAGTCTCGCCCCAAGTGTACACTTCCCAACGGTCTCCAAATGGTTGACGCAAAAACGGTGCATTTGGTGTATTCTTTTCTCTCTCACAAAACAACTCTATAGAACTCTTTAACTTCATTATTTTGATTTTAATTGATAAGTTTTGATTCCTCATTGAGGTGCAAAAACAAATATAATTCTTGCGTTTTAATCCGAATAAAAATTATGTGCCGTTAAATATAATAAGAAATTATAAAATCTTAATATTAGAAGCAATTTAAATTTAAAAAGTGTCGAGTTTAAATAGCTTCCATTCCTCAAATCCTTAAACTTATTCTTTTATTGTGCCTTATTTATATTTCTTCACTTAAAGAGCATACTACTATATATTTTTAAAAAAAGATGTCTAATAAAAGCACGAACGATGCGAAATATAATAGCATATGGCAACGCCTTGTGAATTAAAAAAGTCAAATCTTAGCCCTGTAAGGGCGTAAGCAAATAAATAACGTATAAGGCTTACGCCCTTACAGGGCTTGAAAATAGGTTTTTGTTTTTAATAGGGCGTTGCCCTATTCTATTGCTTTTGCTACCGATTACTATCGGTATTCAGGGCGTTTTAAAATCGCTTTTTCTCTTAGATTAACGGCTATGGGATTAGCTCAACACAGCGCAATGTTGGACCTGTCTGCCGACAGGCAGGCTAAAGTCCTAGTTTTTTTTAGATTCAAATCCACGAGCTTTAGCTCGTGGCAATAGATTTAAAACATTGAAATTCACTTAATTATAAATCTCCTTGACGCTAATCCGAGCAATCGGGACGGT
>CAZMEH010000290.1:0-9677 GCA_964564885.1 uncultured Saprospiraceae bacterium
AAGTGATAGCGTGTTTCGATGTAGATTACAAAGGAGATAAGGCGCACATAGGTGGCGTTTTGATTAGACAATGGACAGATGCAGTACCTTTTCGTGAATATGTAAAAGTGATAGACGACATTGCGGATTATGTTCCAGGACAATTTTATAAAAGAGAATTGCCTTGTATTATTCAGCTATTAGATGAAATTACAGAACCAATTGATTTGATTATTGTCGATGGCTACGTTTGGTTGACAGACGAGAAGAAGGGTTTAGGTGCGTATTTGTATGAAGCGTTGAATCAGAAAACTCCAGTGATTGGCGTAGCGAAAAACTGGTTTAAGGACAACACAGCTATTCAAGTATTAAGAGGAGAAAGCAAAAAACCATTGTTTGTTACTGCTGCTGGTTTTGATGTAAAAGTAGCCGCTAAGAAAATCGAACAAATGGACGGAGAGTTCCGACATCCGACGATTTTGAAACATGTTGACCAGCTGTGTAGAGCATGGTAAATTTGATTTTAGCCTGCCTGACGACATGACGTCATGACAGGCTAAAATCAAATTACTTTCCTGAATAACCAGAATAGCCTGTTCTTAGAAAGTAGATACTTCTAAATCTAGTTTGCACACAATCACCGTTTTTGTTAGTATAATGGTTTGGGCAATCTTTTTCGATTTGAGCCATTGTTTTATGGTCTTTCAAATTTGAGATGCCAAAGCCAGTTGTAGAACCAGCATAAACCGCCATACAGAAGATTGAAAAACAAGCTACAATTAATCCTTTTGTTATATTTTTCATAATAGATTAGTTTTTTGCTGAAGCTAGTCATCAGAGGACTCAAAGTCCTCTGATGACTAATCCTAAATCTGCTAAATATATTTTTTCTTACTATTATAGAATATAAGTGCTAAAATACTCATTAGCAAAAATCCCATCGAATAATACCTAGATAAAGTATAATTTGTGTTAATGACAAACTGTACTTCACCTTGCAAACCAGCATCCGCATCCGCTAAAAGCTGTGCGTAATATATTCCAGGTTCTTTTACGTTCACCAACTTGCTGGTATTATCTTCACTTTCAGAATAATATTCACCGTCTTCATAACCTGTATAAATCGAAAAAGTACCATCTAAATCATTGATAATCTTCTTGTCTTTATCCAATAAGTTTGCTAAAACAAATACTTCTGTATTGTTTGTTGCTATTGAAGCGTACAATTCTATAGAATGCAAACCTGTTTTTTCAATATTAATCGGAGCAGTAATTACGCCTGAGCTATCATCAATTACCTCAAAAGAAAAACTTTGGTCATAAACAGTTTCGTTACCACCGCCAAACGAAGAAAACATCAAAACCAATAAAACAGTAGCAGAAGCCGCCGCACCAAAGAACATCCATTCCCAAAAAGCACCTTTATTACGTAAAACATCTAATTCTTCATTGGCTTCAAAAGCAATCATTATTTCTTTCTTAGAAACCTTGACTTCTTTAAAAAACTCAATCTCTTTGATTTCGTTTGTCTCATTATCTATGCGCCATTCTGCATTGTAAATATCTTTTTTGTGATTATAAGCCGCAAATTGAATCGTATCATTTATTTTTATCTTATAATTCGATTCTCCTTCAAAGTGTATCACTTTCGCTGCACCATATTCATTAATAATCTGGTCACGATGCTCTTTCATGAAACTCCAATAGGAATCATCACTTGGCAAACTTGGCTTATCTGGAATAATTTCTTCCGAAATGTAGTAGCCTTTTTTATCTTCAACCAGATAAAAATAAGTACGCTGCTCAGAAATCATTAACCATTCATCGTAAATCCACAATTCACGAGAATAACCGCTATCACCATCTTCTGACCAATATTCATAGTAATCTTGTTGCATACGAGTACGAGCAATCACTTGATACTCTTTGCCAAAAAAAGTAGCTACCAAACCCACTTTGATAAAAGAAAGTGGCTTATGTTGCTCAGGCGTAGTAAGTGACATCAGGATCTGGTGATCATCCGAATTATTATCGAGTACATTTCCACAGTACTGGCAAGCGATGTATTTCGCTCTAGGATTGAACACTTCTAGCGCAGAACCACAACCAGAACAGTTGAATTGTTTAACTGAGGCTAATCTATTTTCTTGTGTAATTGTTGCCATAATTCTATTTGCGATTTTAGCTTGCCTGTCGGCAGACAGTATTGACGACTTACGACGACTAATTTATATGAATCTAATTATCTAAATTCAAGTTTATCAAATTTTTTAGACAACTTGCTTATGAATAAGTCAAGTCCAAATCATCTAGCGAAACTATTCGCCCTAGATAGATTGACGTTTCATCTGGTAAGATTTCTATACTCACCATTTCACCTTCTTTGACACCTTCTACAAAGTCAGCCGTTTCGCCTGGAATGATTCTAAAAGGTAATTCACCTTCACCACCTTCGACTTTTGCTCTACTTTTAGAAGTAATGAAAACGTTTGTCAAGTCTTGATTGAAATTGGCAAAAGTTCCAACATGAATATTATTATACTGTAGTCCAGAAACTTCGCCAGCAGCTTGGAAAAGCATGAAACTACCATCATCTTCTTGAATCCATGCAGGTTTACCATCATCGAAGTTGATATACCATTCATCCCAGAAACCATCATCATATTCAATTCGTAAACGTCCAAGTATGGTAAAACCTTGCTCTTGCCAACGACCTCTATTACCTACCGAGAGGTAAGAATCATAAT
Source organism: uncultured Saprospiraceae bacterium (assembly GCA_964564885.1). Lineage (GTDB taxonomy): Bacteria > Bacteroidota > Bacteroidia > Chitinophagales > Saprospiraceae > CAKZLL01. Next base: position 2,727 of record CAZMEH010000290.1, read on the forward strand.
CGATAAGCAAATGTTGTTCACCAGCCGCTCGAAGCGATTCCGCATTAATATGACTTGTTTGTCCGCAATAGCCGCAAGATATAGAGCGAGAGGCAGGATTTTGTTGTTTAATGTTTGCTCCGCATGAAGGACATTTAAACTCTTTTGCAAATAATGCCATGAAGTAGTTTTTATTGGAATAATGAAAGTTATCAATGAATTTTCATAAAAATAACGTCTTTCTGCTAAGATTTCAATTTTTTCTTACAGAACTTTAAAATCATTAGATGAAATGCACTTATTTCGATGTTGTCATTGTAAAATAAAGAAGCAGACTAATATTATAATTTATCTTTCACATCTTTCTTGAAAAAAAGATTGGAGGAGAAGTATTTACTAGATATGAAGAGAGAGTCCGTGGATCGGGTTGAAATGTACCTTTTAAAACAAAAAAAGGCTAACACGTTTAAGTGTTAGCCTTCAAGTAAATTTTAAATGTGACCCCGCTGGGGTTCGAACCCAGGACCCCTTGATTAAAAGTCAAGTGCTCTACCAGCTGAGCTACGGAATCATTTTTTTAGTTTATATATTTATGCTTTTCTCCTAAAGCGATGCAAAGATAAGATAGTTTTTTGTAACTACCAAAAGTTATTTGATTATATTCCACAAATAATTTTTTTACCCTGTATGCCTATGCTTTTCTTCTAAAGCGATGCAAACATAAGATAGTTTTTTTGAAATTACGAAGAGGTGCTTAATTATTTTTTAAAAACTATCATTTTTTTGAAGAACAATTGTAATACAGTTCAAATCAAGAGAAAGTTCCTGCTTTATTACTTTTTATATAAAAAGATATTCGTTATAAACGTATATTTTTTCAAAATAAACATTTTAGGAATGTTGCAAAATATCTCATGGAAATATGACTAAGACTCGTATAGTCTTATTATTTGCCTTTTACTTTTGATATTAATCTAGCCATTACAAGTGTATCGTAAAAATCTAAGTTACGACCTGCGATAAATTGTTGCGCAAATTCTGTTGCAAAACGGAAAATAACAAATAATCAATCAGTTCTGAACTGTTTTCATATTTGTATAAAATGTTAATCGCTAGAAATGCAAATAGTAGAAAATGAGCCACTTTATCCAAGTGATTCTCTGCTATTTTTCCATCTCCAGACATAAGTGTGGCGATTAATACCAATAATAAACTTGGTATTAATATCCTATTTGCGAAAATTATTCATTTATTACAAAAATGGTGTTTCCATTTATAATTGTTTGTAATACTTGAATATCTTTGATGGTTTCTGCTGGAATAGTCAAAGGATTTTTATCTAAAATTACAAAGTCTGCATATTTTCCAACTTTGAGAGAACCAATCTTATTTTCCATCTTAATTTGAAATGCGCCATTAATTGTCATTGCTTTGAGCGCATTCAAAACAGTTATTTGATTGGCTTCGCCTAAAAGGTTTCCAGCTCTCGTTTTTCGGTTAACTGCGGTATGAATCAAACTCAACGGGTCACTTTCAAACATCGGCTGGTCTGCGTGCAAAGTTGGTTTTAGGCTTCTGTCAATCGTTTGCTGGACAGGCAGGATTTTTTCTGCTCGTTCCGCTCCTATTATCTCATCTCGCAATGCATCGCCATAATACCACAAATGGTTAATATGAATACTTGGATAAACGCCTAATTCGGTCATTTTGTCCATTTCAGTTTCTCCAAGCAATAGACAATGCTCCAAACGATGACGATGATTTTCTCCATCTTTATTCGCTTCAAAGGCTTTTAATGTTTCTTTAATCGCTAAATCACCTTGCGTATGCACCGCAATTTGCCAGCCTTTTGATTGATATTTTTTAACCAATTCCGTCAATTCATCCAATTCAATCAATGCTTCGCCTTTGTGTCCTTTTGGAATATGAAAACCATGTTCCGTCAAATCTGAATGCAAATAAGGTTCTTTCAAATACATCGAACCTGTGTACGGCGAACCATCATACCATAATTTCACTCCAACAACTTTGAAAAAATCATCGCCATTCTCAACTGAATTTGGTAAAATAACGTCCATATCTTGACGAATAAATACAAAATGACGAACTGCTGGTTGACGTTCTGGTAAGAAACCAAGTTTTGAAAACAATTGATTTGTAAAAGTTGCTTTTCCTGATAAATGCTGATACAATCGAAGCACTTGCGGATTATCCGTCGTCATTCCCATTGTTGTTACTGTCGTATTTCCATTTTTAGGATAATCATAAAGCGCATCAATAGAACTTTGAAGTAGTTTTTCTTTACCAAATGCCTTTAAAATCACCTCTTGAAATGGCTTAAACGCTTCTTGTTCCATCATTTGACCAGTCAATTCGCCAGCGCTGTCTTTTTCGTAATAACTATGTTCGGTTGGGTCTTTTGTATTTTTATCAATATTCATCAATGCAAAACTTTCACTATTTGCCCAGTAAGTATGCAAACTCTGTGAAAGCATTAATAAAGGGTTATTCGGAATCAGTGAATCCAAAAACGAAATATGTGGCGATTTCAAATCTTTTACTAAAATTGGGTCAATCCCTTTAGCTACAATCCATTCACCAGTTTTGTAATTTTTAGATTGTTCTGCTAAATGTTCCCAAACCTCCACTTCTGAACTATGTTTAAAACCACTCAAATCTTCCATCGGAGCAAGAAAAGAAGACAAAACCGTATGCGTATGTGGGTCAACAAAGCCTGGCAAAAGTGTTTTTCCTTTTAAATCAATGACTTTATCAACTTGATTTTTATATTTTTTTAAATCCACATATGTTCCCATTTCTTGAATAATTCCATCTTTCACATAAATGGCTTCCACACTTGGCAAATCATCTTCTAAAGTTAGAATTGTTCCATTATGAATCAGCAATGAATTTTCTTGTTTGAAATCTTGCATCACGTAGAAATAGCCTGCGACAGCAAGCAACAGAATAGAAATGAGAATGATATATCTTTTTTTCATTGGTTGATTTTGATTTGGTCAGTAATATATTAGTCTTTATTCACATAAAAATAGGCGTTTTTTATCAAAAATTAAGGGTCGGACGCTTTTGAAGCATCCGACCCTTGGTCAACCAAGTTACTTGAATATTAATATCTTACAACAAGTTCTTCGCTAATTTATCACCTAAGCCCATGTTATTCACCGCACTCATAATCGTTGATAAAACACCTTTGTCCTCATTATCCGCATTTCGTGATAACTGAAACAACAAGTTTGACATTGTCAAATTACGAACATCATCGCTTGTCATACCAGACTTCTCAACAAAACCTTGAATTCTATCCATCAAAGGCTCGCTACCGTCACCCAATAATGCGCCTTTCAACTCTTGTAAATTAGAACTATTGTCCATCAAACGATCAACTGTCTTACCTTGACTAATTGCACCCATGATGCTATCAAAGAATTTTTGTTCGCCGCCGATGATTTCAATATTCGCTGATTTCAATGCTTCTGCCAATACTGTAGCTTGCGCTTTTGCAATTTCAGTTTGAATATTGATTTGAGCCAATTCGATTTCTTTCTCTTTCTCCAATTGCAACTTGAACTCTTCGTGTTCTTTACCCACGTCGTTCAATTTCTGCATCGCTAAGGCTTTTTGTTCCACACCTTTCGCATCTGCTAAAGCTTTCATTTGAATAGTGTTCGCCTCAGCTTCACCCAATTCTCTGATACCTTTGACTTCTGCCAATGCTTTTTTCTCCATCACATCCGCTGCAATCAAACCTTTTTGCTGTTCCACTTCTGCTTCCGCTGTACCTTGTGCTTTAGTAACTTCCGCTTGAGCCAAGCCACGTTTGCGTTCTGCTTCCGCTTTCGCTTCGATACCTTTTGCTTCCGCAACCATTTTCTTTTCTAAAACAACCGCTTCTACGCTTCCGTCACGTTCTTTTGCGCCCGCTTTCGCTTCTATCACTTGTGCTTCTGCCAAACCAATAGTTGCTTCCTCAGCTGCTTGCGCTTCTGCATTGATTTTACGAGCTTCCGCTTGTTTCACCGCTGCTTCTTTTTGCGCATTTGCATCAATCATCAACTTCTGAGCATTCACTTCCGCAGCTAATTTTTCCGCTTCTGCCTTCTTAGTTGTTGTGATAATTAAGCTTTCACCTTCTTGTAATGCTTCCGTTAAAGCTACTTTTTTCGTTCTGTCGGCATCTGCAAACGCACGTAAATCTTTTATTTTTTCTTCCTGCTCCGCTACTTTTTTATCAACAGCTACACGCTCACTAACTATATCTTGAATTTGTTTCTTCTCTTCCTCTATTGCTTTTTGCTTCTCGATTTGAGCCAAAGTAACGACACGTTCTTTCTCGTTGACCTCCAACAAACGGTCTTTATCAACACGTTCTGCTTCAACGACTTCTGTACGCTCTTTACTTTTTAAAGCAACAATGATTTGACGTTCTTTATTTGCTTCTGCAATACCAATTTCCTCATCGGTTGCAATCTTAGCACGTTCAGAACGCAAACGTTCTTCTTGTGATACTTTATCAATTTCAGCTTGTTCACGGGCTGTAATATTTGCAATCTCACGACGCTGACGCTGTTCTTTTTCAGCCAATTGACGATTAAATTCTAAAATCGCTTCTTTAGCTTCCACATTCTGTTCTGTGATGGTTTTCTCTTCATCACGACGAATTTGATTTGCTAATATATTTTGCGCTGCCGTTAACTTAGTAATCTTCTCAATACCTTGTGCATCTAAGATATTATCTGCTTTCAAGAATTGTAAAGCAGTTTGTTCTAAGTAATCAATCGCACAATCATCCAATTTATAACCATTCAAGTCTTGGTCAATTGTTTCTAATATCTCTCTTTTGAAACGCTCACGAGAGTCGTACAACTCAATAAAATCAAAGCGTTTACCAACAGTTTTTAATGCCTCCGAAAATTTAGCTTCAAAAAGTGTGTTCAATGTTGAAACATCAGATGCTCTTTCTGCACCAATTGTTTGCGCTACTTTAATTACATCAAGGTCTTCAGGGTTCACTCGGACGAAAAATGCGACTTTAATATCCGCACGCATATTATCTTTACAAATCAAACCATCATTACCAAGTCGTTGTATTTCTACTTTTTTAATAGAAATATCTACTACTTCTTGCTTGTGAATTAGAGGAATAACAAAAATACCTTTATTATAAGACACTTTTAGGTCGCCCATTCCTGACCGAATAATAGCTTTTCCTTGCGGTACTTTTTTAAAGAAACTGGCAATAAATACAGCTGATACAATAAAAAGTAATAGGATTGCACCTAAAACAATTAATGCAATTAACATCCATGCTTGCATAAATTATAATTTTTTACGGTTTAAAAATATATGTTATAAAAATTGTTTGAAAATGCTATAATTCAGTTACAGCATTGACATAATAAAGGTCATTTAATTTTTCATATCTAGTAATCATTGCTTTCTCTCCTTTCTTCATTAAGGGAGGTGCATTGTCTTCACAAAGAACTTTAAGGATAAAAAATCGATTTCTGTGGAATACTTCCAGTCGTCCTACTGAAGTTTGGCTTGTCGAAACAGTTACATTTCCTATTTCTCCAATAAAATCAACAGAAGTATCTTCCTCAAAATTTGCAAAGAATTTTACTAGTGGAGTTGTAAGTATTTTTGTTAAAATCAAACTAATGAAAACAACTGGTATTAAAACAGCTAAACCAAATAACCAACTTCCATCACTAAGGTAAAAATGCGTAAGCATCGCAATTGCCCAAAGTGTCATAGTTAAGAAGGTGTACAATATCATAAAAGGCATAGCACCGAAGTTGAAAAAATTTAAAAAGTTAAGAAAACCACTTCCTCCATTATTTCCACTTACATTTACATCAGTATCAAGGTCTACATCAATATCTATGTCTGCGTCAATGTCGATATCTAAATTAATATCAAAAGTATCGAAATCAAATAGACCAACCAAAACGGTTAAGCAATACACCAATCCAATCATAAATAGTATAGTATACACTATCAAAGGTGGCGTAAATGCAAATTCCATTAATTCTGACATATGTTATTATAATTTTATTTTGGTTTATTTGACTTCTAGTTTTCTAACAGAAGTTGAAATGTAATTAATTGTTAGGTCATATAAAGCAAAACCATTCAAATCCCTTTCAACGTTTTCTAATACTTCTACTCTAAATTTATCTAAATTAGATTTTAAACTTTTAGCATTGAATTGAGTTCCAGCGACTATTAACGCTTTTGTAAATTTCGGTACAAATATTTTTTCGAGTTCTTGTAAATTAAAAGTGTTTTCAGCTCCGATACTTCTACTAATTCGCCTAACATCTTTAAAACTAGGATATATTTTAATAAAGAAGTTTACCTCTAATCCTATTATATAATTATCTTTTGTTAAAATACCAGTTTCGTTTTGTGACAAAATCCTAATCGTCTTTATTGAACCATCTAACTCTTCGTATTTTTCAAAAAAAGGGACTACTACACCTTTGCTCGTAATTAACCTGAAACCTCGATAACCTTCTACAGCAAGATAATTTCCTACTTTGGGGCTTTTTACTGAAAAATATAAAGCTACAAGATAAATAACCAAGAATAAGATATATATGAAAAGTATAACAGTTCCAGTGTCCTTGAACATTCTTTGGTTGTTTATGTGTTTTGTTACTAAATAAAATATTATTTTGATTTCTCCTTAAATATAGGATTTCTATTTTTCAAAATATCGCCTGACTCGGCAAATTCACATAAAAATCCGATGAAGTGTTAACTTTTGTTAACATTCATTATTCATTTCGTTTTAAGCTGTAATCAGCTCTTCTTATATTCAAAATAATAAAATCAGAATTTTTTCAGCAAAAAGAACTTAATTCTTCACCTTTTATAAAAAAGATCTTTATATTAGCAATAGTTAATGATTCACAACATTATATGATTGATTACTAACCAAGCCCGACC
>CAZMEH010000291.1:0-2459 GCA_964564885.1 uncultured Saprospiraceae bacterium
GTTCAAGTATTGTATTTATGGAAGTAAAAGCAATGGGTAGTGTTAGTCTTTACAGTTACTATGTAGAGTCTAATGCACAAGTTGAAAACACTTACCTTCACTATTATTTTATGGAAGCAAAGTATTCTGAAAATACAGACGAAGTAAGACAACGTAAAGTATTACGAGAACATTTTGAGAGAATAGCAGAGTCATTTACTGAAGATTGCCCAGGTATCCGTAATAAGATTGGAAGTGCTTATGGATACGCTAATTTGGATAGAATAATTATAGAATATAATAGTTGTCAGACGGTAATAATAGACGGCGGTTGTGGTGATTGTGAAATCGAAGCAGAAAGGAATAGGCAAGAGGCTGCAAGATTAAAAAAAGAAAGAGAAAAGCAACAAGAACTTGAGCAATTCAAAAGCTCCAAGAAAAAAAGAAATTAGCTTTTAGTATAAAAAAAATCCCATTCAGCAATTGCTAAATGGGATTTTTTATTTCCTCTATGTCTAGTCCTGAAATAAAGTTAGATATAAGGTGTTTGATTCTTTGAAAAATCCCGTAAAATAGTAGCGAATTATTTTTTGATGAAGTTATACGTACTATTATACAAAATGAAAAAAGAGGCACAAAGAAACAGCCTTAACTTATTCATTATCAAAACTAACTCCTTCCGTGTTTCAAAGTAAAAATATATAGTACTATATTGACGAAAAGGAATCAGGTCTCAGAAAACTGACATCAATACTTTAGTTTTTCTGATACCTCACTCCTACTCCTACGGCGAAAATATTCAAGTATTTTAATGTAAAAGCCCTTACATTATGTTTTAATCTATCAAAAAGGTAATTGTTTTAGCATTTTTAAAGTAGGACTGAAATTTGTTGCTTAATAGAAAAGCCCTTCAAGAATACATAAACGACCTGTACTCACCTAAAGTATTTACTCCTTAATATATTAAGTTTTCCTTGCTGACAAAACAATATAAGACATGAAATACATAGCATTATTTATATTCTTAATATCTAGTTCTAGCCTCTTTGCTCAAGAAATCGATGAAGATCATATGATTGATAAAGATGTTCCTGGGTATATTATTATGGCGAATAATGATACTCTTCAAGGAAAGGTTAAAGTTTCCTCTCGTTCAAAAAACCAAGTACGTGTTAAATTTACCCAACAAAGTAGTGTTAAGTCAAGAACCTATAAAGCGAAAGACAAGAAACTAATTGGCTACGGTTATACTACACAAGAAAATAACGATACAAGGCAAATAGTCTATAGAAAAAGAGATTTTAGGCTAAAGCAGGCGGATCAACCTCCTGTCCCATTTAGTTCTGATATCGTTTTTATGGAAGTTAAAGCTAGTGGTCAAGTTAATCTATATAGTTATTATGTAGAATCTAATACACAAGTTTCGAGTACTTATCTTCATTATTACTTTATGGATTCTAAATATTCTGATAATACGGATGAGGTAAGAAAGAGAAAAGTAATGAGAGAAGATTTTGAAAGAATAACAGAGTCTTTTACCGAGGATTGCCCTGTTATTCGTAATAAGATTAGTATTTCTTATGATTACTCTAACCTAGATAGAATAGTTGCGGAGTACAATAATTGTCAAAATAGGAAGACCATTGGAAAAGATGGTTGTAATACCTGCTTGGAAGAACAGCTTGAGAGTAAGCGAAAGTTAGAAGAACTCAAAAGACAGCAAAAATTGGAGGAAGCTAAAAGTGCTACTAGTGATAATTAGTGTAATTCCCAGACTACTATACATTTTGAAATTTAAAACACGGAGACACAAAGACACGGAAAAAATTAGTTCTGATAACCAATAAGTTAACTCTGTGTCTTTGTGTCTCTGTGTTCAATTTTTTCATTTTGTATAGTAGTATGATTATTTATGTTTTATTGCACTCCGTTGAAGCTAGTATTTTGCTATTTTCTCATCATCCCGAGTAACGGAATAGAGAAAGTAAAAAATGAAATAAATAATTGACAATCAATAACTTATCAATCTCCTTGACCATAACCCGAGGTTTCAGGGCAGGCATGGCTCAATCAGATTGATTCCGATAGGATTTTCAAAAACGAAAATGTTGAAAAATATAATTGTCAATGATTAATAAACCATTGGGATAGTAGTACAATTTCAGCAATAGTTTTCAGAGAACCTATTTATTTAGCCTTTTCCCATTCAGAGTGAGTAATCTTAAAATATCTATTATTTTCTAATGATGCTGCGGAACATCAGTTGCTAATAGTTTTCAAAAACCGAGCAATAAAAAAGCATATTCCTTTTCAGAAATATGCTTTTATAATATGATTTAGCAATTAAAAAATTTAACCTAAATAAGAACGAAGCGCATTACGATTATAAGATTTACGTAATCTACGAATAGCTCTTTCCTTAATCTGTCGAACACGTTCTCTAGTTAAGTTATACAACTCACCAATTTCTTCTAAAGTCA
>CAZMEH010000292.1:0-1721 GCA_964564885.1 uncultured Saprospiraceae bacterium
TTAGATTTAAACAAGGTAGTTCTGAGCCTGCCTTTCGTGCCTTGACAGGCAGGAAAGACAGCCGTGCTATCTGTCGAAGAACTAACGCAGTGTAAATTTAAAAGATGATTTTGTAGGCATATTAAGTTTTGTGAATAAAGACTTTTAGTAAATTTCGTCAAAGAACATTAAAATTTAACAATTAGGTAAAGTTATATGACACTAATCTTGATCAAATTAGTTTATTTTTGCACCTTCAATCATAACATTTATTAATATTTTTTATCAAAAAAGAAAAACAACGTAAAAGCCGACTAGTTACAGCGTTTTATGTTTCAATTCTTTCTTGATGGAAATTATTAAAAAATGTAATTATATCATAGATAAAACTTTTTTTAAGATGAAGAAATTTCTACTTCTTTTAGGTTTTGTTGCTGTTTCAGCAATGGCTTATGCTCAATCTTGTAGCAAACTTTTCATATCTAAGTATGTTGAAGGTTACACTAATAATAGAGCAATTGAAATTTATAATCCAACAGGTCAAGCGATTGATTTAGCGAACTATACTATTGGTCGTTTCTCTAATGGAGATATTACTTTTCAACCACAAGTACTTCCTTCAGTAATGCTTCAACCATACGATACCTATTTAGCGGTTATCGACAAGGTTGATAGTTTAGGAACTTGTTATGAAATTCCTGTTTGGAATGGTTATCAAAAATGGGATGTTTGTTTAGACGGTACGACAGGAATGCCAATTATTGACGCAGCAGGTGACACTGTTTATTGTGTTCAATATGGATTAGTAACTTGTGGTAGTGCTGATATTCCTCATCACTTATACCAATCAGAATATAATGACTTTTTAGACTTACAAGGAAAAGCGGATGGTTTTTTCAATCCTACTTATAATAGTGGTGCAACTCCAATGTATTTCAATGGAAATGATGCAGTAGCATTAGTAGAAGGTTCTAGTGTCAATAGCACTGGTAGCAATATACTTGATGTTGTTGGAGTAATTGGCGAAGATCCAGGACAGGCTTGGTCACTATGGAATGGCTATTGGATAACTAAAGATCGTACGCTTGTTAAAAGACCAGAAGTAGAAGCAGGACGTGTTGCAGTTGCTAGTACACCTTTAGACACAATAACTAGTGCAGATTGGGATATGTACCCAAAAAACACATTCCATGTAATCGACGGAAATCATGAATGTAGCTGCGACCCAAGTTACGTTTCTACTAAAGACGTAAACTTAGTTGATTTTAAAATTTATCCAAATCCAACTGACAATGGTCACATCATGATTGAAGCAGAAGCTGCAATTCAAAATGTAACTGTTTCAAGTGTAGTTGGTCAAACGGTTGCGAATTTTAATTTCAATAGTCAAAGTGTTAGAGAAGAATTATCTATTCCAAACTTAGACACAGGAATTTACTTGATAACTATTCGCTTTAAAGACAATAGTATCACGACTCGTAAGTTGATGGTAAAATAGAGTTTTAATATTTTCACAGTTAAACCTCATAGGTTTTGGAAACCTATGAGGTTTAGATTTAAACGATTGTTTTTACATTTTCAATCTTAATAATTATTTTCCATTCTGGAAGTTAGGGAGTAGGAAAAAAATAACCTACCCAATCTAGCTTGTTCTTTTCATTTTTAAAAAACGTAAAAAATAGCTCCGTCCCGAGACTTCGGGATGCACCGATTTTTTAAATTTCTTAAAAAGAAAAATAACG
>CAZMEH010000293.1:0-1517 GCA_964564885.1 uncultured Saprospiraceae bacterium
GTTCGCACTAATTCTTTGTAAATAAGCAAATTATTAGTAGCTAGTGTTTTGCGAACGGGTCGCCGAGAAATCGGGATGTAAACACAAGATACCCGTTTATACTTTTTAATCATTTTACATATGAAAAAAACAATACTATTATCGTTTATCGTTACATTGATTTTTATATTCAGTCAATGCGCTACTTCTGATGTCACGGTTCAAATGGACATCAATGCAAAACCATTTGAAAAACTATCTCAATATCATTTCTTTACGGGCAAATTGGCAAATTTACAAGCGAATGAGAATGTTTTAGAATATGAATTAAATTCTCCTTTGTTTTCTGATTATGCGCATAAAAAACGTTTTGTTTGGATGCCCGAAGGTGTTAGTGCAAAGTATGACACAAAGAATATGTTGGATTTTCCGACTGGTGCGGTTTTGATTAAGAATTTCTATTATGAAAATGACGAAACCAACGAAAGCGCAGGAAAACGCATCATAGAAACTCGTCTTTTAGTTAATCGGACGAAAGGCTGGGAAGGACATTCTTATGTTTGGAATGAGAAACAAACCGAAGCAAAACTAGATATTATTGGCGGAGTTGTTTCCGTTAATTGGAAAGATGTAAGCGGTCAAGCGATGCACGCTAATTATATTATTCCAAATAAAAATCAGTGTAAAGGTTGCCATTCTTACAAACAAAAAATCTTACCCATTGGCCCTAAAGTCAGAAACTTAAATAGGAAATTTGCTTACGCAGATGGCGAGAAAAATCAGTTGGATAAGTGGTCAGAAACGGGTTATTTAACTGGTTACAATCCTACTGACCAACATCAAAAAGCGGCTCAATGGGATAATCCGTTGGATTCTTTGCATTCGAGAGCAATGGCATATTTAGATATTAATTGCGGTCATTGCCACAATCCGCATGGGCCAGGCGGAACAACTGGTTTAAATCTTGTTTACGGCGCATTGCTGGATTTGAATGTTGGTGTCAATAAACCTCCTGTTGCTTCTGGTCGTGCATCTGGCGGTCGTGCTTCTAGCATTGTAAAGGGGCATCCAGAAAAATCTATTATGACTTATCGAATGGCTTCCGACGAACCTGGTGTGATGATGCCTGAATTGGGTAGAACGATGGTTCATGAAGAAGGTGTTTTGTTAATAACAGAATGGATTTCTAAAATGGAATAGTGTTTTTCTCATATTGAACTACGTAAAATGCAAGTTAGATTCGTTATGAAAATAGCTTTGCATTTTATAAACTGTAGCTTTATTCAATAAGGCTCTTAAAACATTCATTATGAAATTTAAAACAACTACTTTCTTCATTCTATTCTATGCGAGTTGCTCTTTTGCACAAACCAATTTAGGATTAGGCATTGACTTATTTCAATCAACTTTAGTTGGAACAGCTAGAGGAGAAACGAATCACTCTGGTTTTTCGGGTTTACCGCACACATCTGAAAAAACGATAGGCAGAAGTTTTGATGTAATATTTCAATCGAAATTAAATCAAAAACTGGAAATAG
>CAZMEH010000294.1:0-1576 GCA_964564885.1 uncultured Saprospiraceae bacterium
AGTGAAACGGTCTGACTTCTAACTTCTAAAGAAAAAACTATGACAACATTAAATCATAATATAGAAGAGCTACTCTTTGAAATTAAAGACCCGGAAATTCCTGTTTTGTCTATTATGGATATGGGAATTGTACGTAACATTGATGTTAACGAAAAAGCGGTTCATCTTAGGATAACGCCAACTTATTCGGGTTGCCCTGCAATGGATACGATTGCTACAGATATCAGGATTCATTTGGACAAATTAGGCTACACAACAACAGTAGAGCTTATTTTGTCGCCTGCTTGGACAACCGATTGGATTACAGAACGAGGTCGAAAATCCTTAGAAGATTACGGTATTGCTGCACCTTTGAGTGAGTCCGCTGATAAATCGGCGCTATTTGGACAAACAAAAATTGTAAAATGTACAAATTGTGGTTCAAAAAACACTAAATTGGTCAGTCAGTTTGGTTCAACGGCTTGCAAAGCATTATTCAAATGTAATGACTGCTTTGAACCATTCGATTATTTTAAATGCCTAAAGTAAAAGTTAATAAACAATTGAACAGCCGAATAATTGAATAATCGAATGAAGAAGTAAGGTAATGCCATGAAAACTTTATACTTCACTATTCTTCATTCGATTGTTCAAATGTTCAAATGTTCAATTGTTCTTTACGCTGCAAACTAAAAAAACCTATGAAATCTGTACTTTTTAACAAAAAAAATGGAATTGGTACAATTACCCTTAATCGACCAAAATCTTTTAATAGCTTCAATCGAGAACTCGCACTTGGCTTGCAAGCTTTCCTTGACGCTTGCGCTTTAGATGATGAAATCCGGGTAGTTGTTTTAACAGGAAATGGAAGAGCATTCTGTGCTGGTCAAGACCTGATTGAGGTTTCTACGCCAGAAGTTATGCCAGGTTTTAAAGTTCTTTTAGAAGAACATTTCACGCCTGTCGTTAGTAAAATTAGGAATATGGCTAAACCTGTTATTGCTGCCGTAAATGGTGTTGCAGCAGGTGCAGGCGCAAATATAGCTTTAGCTTGTGATATAGTTGTCGCTCATGAAAAAGCTAGTTTTATTCAAGCATTTAGCGGAATTGGCTTGATTCCAGATAGCGGCGGCACCTTCTTTTTGCCTCGTCTAGTTGGTTTTCAAAAAGCAATGGCGTTGGCTATGCTTGGCGATAAAGTAAAAGCTCCAGAGGCGGAACAAATGGGAATGATTTACAAATCTATTCCTGCCGATGAATATGAAGCTTACGTTCAAAGCCTTGCGGAAAGAATGTCAAAAATGCCAACGAAAGGTTTAGCATTAACAAAACAAGCTTTTAATGCTTCTTTGAATAACACATTCGAGAATCAGACAATGCTTGAAAATAAACTACAAGTAGAAGCAAGTGAGACTAAAGACTATCACGAAGGAGTAAAAGCATTTATTGAAAAAAGAAAACCAAACTTTATTGGTGAGTAAATCCGTGCTGTCTCCCGACAGCTATCAAATTAGCGTCAAATAAGATTATAATTGACTGAACGTCAATACTTTAAATTCAAATCCACGTATTTTAGTTCGTGGATTTGAATTTAAAA
>CAZMEH010000295.1:0-5407 GCA_964564885.1 uncultured Saprospiraceae bacterium
AGAATCTTTTCATGAACTAACTTAGCCTTTTCAAAATAAATAACCCTTTCAAGTTTTAAACCTTCCTCCTCCAAGTAGGTCGCTAATTTGCGCAGCATTTCTATTTCACTTTGATTGTATTTATCTTTTAATTGAATGTCTTTGACTGCAATTAGTTTGAATTTTAGTTTATCCAAAAGGGTAATACTTTCAAAATGATTATTCTTTAGAAAACCTTCCAGTGTATAAAAAATATTCGCACCTTCTTCTTCTGTACCTATTAAAATATAAGACATATCTGATGCAATATCAATACTCAGAATATCACTTTTTTGTTCAAAAATCTGTAGAATATCACCTTTAGTATTCCAAAGTTTAGCTTGATTGTCAGCACCTGCAACGACAAATAAACTGTCATTATTAGGAACAAATTTAATAGAATAAACAGAATTATTAGTATTCCATTTATTTAAAACTTCTCCAGTGCTAATGTCCCAGAGCCTGATAGAACCATCTAGGTCAGCAGACAATAACTGATTTGAAGTAACACTAGAAGAGATAGAGTAAATCTTATTAGGATGTGGTTCAAAAGTCCTAATTTCCTTTCCTAGCGTATCCCAAACCGTAATAGTTTTGTCCCAACTAGAAGTGATTAATTTGTCTTGTGTGGAATTATAACAAACCGATAAAATATCTCGTTTGTGTTTTTTAAGTACTTTTTTTATCTTCTGTTCCCAAACATCCCAGTAAATAGCCGTGCCATCACGACAGCCAGAAAGCATCCTATCGCCTTTTTTATTGAATTTTATACTTTTTACGGTTTTAGTATGACCAACAAAAATATGATATGGGTTTATTTTATTGACATGATACAGATAGATTTTAGAACCGCTAGCTACCGCAAAGGTACTATTTGAAGGATGGAAATCAACGGCTTCAATATCAGCAGGTAGTTTATAGGTTTGAACTTTTTTACGATGTTTTACATCCCATAAAATAACGGTATTGTCCCAACTACCCGTCAAGCAATAGTGCAAATCATCAGAGAAAGAAACGGATTGAATTCGGTCGGTTTGTTCTAGAAAAGATTTTGTACGACGTTTCAAATCCAAATTCCATAATCTTGCAACATGGTCACGTCCGCCAGTGAGGAGATAGTTTCCCTTAGGTGAATATGCCAAACCAAGTACAAAATCAGAATGTCCGACTAGCGTTCGAATAGTACTTTCTTTCTTTATATCCCAAAGTCTAGCGGTATTGTCCCAACTACCTGTTAATAAGGTATCGCCAGAAGGCGAATAAGCAAGATTGATAATAGAAGAAGTATGACCTTTGAGAAGACTTGTTACTGTATTGGTGTTCATGTTCCAAATCCGAGCTTTATCATCTCTACAAGTTGTCGCAATTTCGCTCAAGTTTTTTGGAGAAAACGCTATGCCATGCACGATATGCGGATGCTTTAACGTAATATAACTTCTAGCAGTAGTAATATTTTTATTCGTAATGATATTCCAAATCCTTACGGTACTATCACGACTACTAGTTGCTATCAAGTTTTTTCTAATAGGAGAGAAGTCTACATCATAGATACTATTTTGATGTCCTTCTAATGTTGTAATTAAATCACCATCTGATGACCAAAGGATAGCCGTTTTATCTCGACTTCCTGTTAAAAGATATTTTCCGTGAGGAGAAAACTTAACGGCATTAACATCAGATTTATGTTCTTTTAATATTTTGAGAATATTACCTGTTTTGACACTCCAAATAATTGCAGTACTATCATCAGACGCAGAAGCAATTCTTGTCCCGTCTGGCGAAAAAGATACATCGTTGACCATTCGACTATGTCCAATCAAGGTGGATTTTAGATTTCCATCCAAATCCCAGAGATAAACCATTTTATCCATGGATGCGGTTGCAACAGTTTGTCCGTCTGGTGAAAAAGTTGCACCATAAACAATGCCTTTATGAACTAATTCTTTATTGGAAAAACTATTTCTACGAAAAATTAATCGAGCTAATTTGTCTAATCCTACATCATTTTTTATAAGTTCTCTAGCTGCTAATGTTAGTTTGAGCGCATGTGCTGGCGCAATTTCTTCATTTTGCATCGCTAGCGTAATTAGATGATTCGCTTGACTTTGTTCTGAGGCTGCTATTTCGGCAGCAATTGCTTTTTGACTCTGCATATTAGAGTAAACAATTCCGAAGATTAAACCGACCATAACAGCAGCAATAGAAACCACAAGAGTAAGTAATTGCCTTCTTCTTCGAACCTTACTACGTAAAGTGAAGTCATATTGAGCTTTATCTAATAACTCATCTAAGTGTTCTTCAAATGGCTCAATAAAATTGAGTTCTTGACGACTAAGATAGGTTTTCGTTTCTGTATATGCGTCAAAACGTTCATTGACTAAGCGTAATATACGTAAGAGCATCTTATCTTCCGATGAACCCTTTTCATAGATTTTTTTTGCTAAAGCATCATGTGCAATTTCTATTCTCATATATACAGAAGTATTCTTTTGGTTTGATCTTATTGAAGTTGCTGAAAAAAATCGGCATGAAATATTGGCTATCAATGGTTTGTCAATACTTCAGCTGTCTTTTCAAACAAATTTAGTCTACTAAGATATGAAATCCTAGAACAATTAAGCATTTTTTAAGGCTAAGATTTTTTAGTATGTTCTCAATTTTCACCGGAACAACTCAAGATCTCACTTCAATAGGAATACTGACCCAAAATGTAGTGCCTGCTCCAATTTGACTTTCAAATGCAATGATACCTTTATGCATTTCAACAAACTCTTTAGCAATCACCAAACCCAACCCTGTGCCCTGTATGCCAGCCGTATTATTAGCTCTATAGAAAGATTGAAATAAATTATCTTGGTCGGCTTTTGGAATGCCTATTCCTTTGTCAATAATGGTAAAAATTACACTGCCGTCGTTTTCTTCAATGATTACTTTAGGACTTCCGCCACTATTTTGAGAATATTTAAAGGCATTAGAAATAAGGTTAAGTAAAGTGTGTCCTAATATCTTATCGTCGAATTCAACTTCTAAGAAATCAATTTTCTTATCAAAATCAACTAATCTACCATCTTTTTCATTACTAAAAGTAGTTTGAATCAGTGTATTCAACCAGGAAACCGCATCTTGCTTTATGGGTAAAAAAGGCGTTTTTCCTTCTTCTAGCTTGCCAAGTAGCATAACATCTTCCATTAAGCTCGTCATCTTTTTTATTTGAGCATCAATCCGAGTATCAATTTTTGAAAACTTATTTTTTGCTTTCCCTTCAATATTTTCCATCAGCATTTTGAGCAACTCCATATTAGAACGAATAACGGTTAATGGCGTACGAAATTGATGAGAAGCCATAGCGATGAACTTTGTTCGCAGCTCATTGAGTTCCCTTTCTTTAACAATATTACGCTTAATTTCTTGCTCGGTTATTTTGTGGGAAGTAATGTCCCGAGTAACAGCTTGAGAGCCAACAAAGACTTGTTTTTTACCTAGTAATGGTTGAATCTGAGACTCTACCCAGATATACTTACCTTCCTTATGTAACATTCGATAAGTTAATATAATGGGAAATGAATGCTGCTCAAAATTAGCTTTTATTTGTTTTTTAATTTTAGCCTTATCTGTGACAAAGACTAAATCATAAATACTTGTACCGATTAGTTCTTGTTTCTTATAACCTAAAAAACCTAAAACAGAAGGAGAAAGAAAAGTGAAATTTCCTTCTTTATCTTGCCAAGATAAAAGGTCTGACATATTTTGAGTAATCAAATTGTACCGTTCTTCACTACGAATGAGTGCTCCCCTTAGTGCTTGTTTTGTGTCTAATGATGTTATTGAATCGTCCATTTTATATTTTAAAAATGTTTGTCTATTTGTATGTAATTTTTTCTACTCCCTTATGGATGTCTGGTTACTGCCAACTATTCACTACAGCATACAAATAACTTATAAATAGCAGTAAAACAATTACAACAATTCAGTAATTAGTGACGGAGGAACAAAACAATTACAACTATTACTAAAACTATTACTAAGTTCGTGCTAATTTTAAAAATAAAACTAAGAAATTGGAAAAACAACCTATTTATAATAATTGGAATTTATGGGCATTGGTTTGGTTAGTAGTGAATCTGCTGCAATCATACTTTACTCAGTTGATTGACGATGAAGCCTATTACTGGGTATTTTCTAATCAATTAGCCTTCGGTTACTTTGACCATCCTCCAATGGTTGCTCTTTTTGTAAAAGTTGGTTATTTATTATTTGAAAATGAATTGGGCGTACGTTTGTTGACTGTTTTTAGCCAAGTTGCGTTATTGCGAATAATTTGGTCTTTCATTCAACATCCAAACAAAGAAAAATATGTTTGGCTATTTTTTTTAATAGCTGCAAGTATTCCGATGTTTCAAGTGTATGGATTTATTACTACGCCTGATGTACCGCTTTTATTGTTTAGCGGATTAGTTCTTTGGGCGTATAGAGCCTATTTGAAATCACCTTCCTTTCTCCATGTTTTACTGTTTGGAATCGCAGCAGGCGCAGTAATGTACAGTAAGTACCATGGCGCATTTTTGATTATCGCTATTATTTTATCGAACTTGAAACTACTTAGGCAATATCAATTTTACTTAGTTGGGACAATAGCACTCGTATTATTTTTACCACATTTGCTCTGGCAATTTGAACATGACTTTGTTTCTTTTCAATATCATTTATTCGACCGAGTTAAGAGTCATTCGGTGCGTTTTATATTTGAAAACTTGTTGAATCAATTCTTGGTTTATAATCCATTATTATGGTTTATTTTTGTACCAGCATTGATTTTTCATTGGAAAACAACGATGAAATCTAATATTGAAACGCCAGAAGCTAAGTTTCAAAGGACACTGATGTTTGTATTTTTGACCTTTAGCGGATTGTGTTTATTGTTTAGTTTGAGATTGCAACGAATAGAACCTCACTGGACAGTTGTTTTTGTGATTCCTTTGATTGTCTTTACTTTTCAATTTTTGGCTCAAAGCAATCAACAAAAAAATCTAACACGTTTCAAATATATAGCAGCTATTACGGTGATATTATTTTTTGGTGCAAGAGTACTTTTTGTACAAGGAAAATCACTTTTGACTGGCTCAACTTACCTGGCAAAAGCCGAAATTCAAGCATTTGAAAAACTAGCAAACGGAAAACCGATCATTGCTTTAAATAGCTATCAATATTCATCTATTGTAGCATTTTATGGTGAAAATAAAAAGGCTTATGGTATAAATTCCTTGCATAGTGCTCGAAACAATCAATTCAATGTTTGGGATAATACAAGTGAACTTAATGGTGAAAACGTGCTTTTTGTAGAAAGAGGAAGTAAAAGTATTTTGAAAGATACTATCGTCTTGCCAAGCGG
>CAZMEH010000296.1:0-4735 GCA_964564885.1 uncultured Saprospiraceae bacterium
AAATCAATTCACCAGTTTAAGAAGTAGGTTAGTGGTTAGTTACTTAGTTGACTAGTGATTAGTTAGCTTTTAATGAAGAAGGAATAGCGAGTTTTTTGACTTGCTATTCCTTTTTTTGTTTTAGAATATATCAAACGTTATTTAAAGAAAGCGTAAGCCATTCCAAGATGAATCATCACAAATTCATTCGATAATCTAACGGAATAGGTTTCTTGAGTTCCGTCTGCATCACGTTGTGCCACATTCAAATTATAATAGTTTTGATTGCCAAGTACTTTATATTTCAAGCCTAAATAGCAACTCAATTTATTACTCAAATCATATTGTACGAGTAATTCTGGCATTGAATAGAAAGATGGATATGAACCAATTTTTGCTTGTTCAGTTATAAGGTGAGCCTCACCTAAGGTAGAACTATTAGCATATTGAGTATCATAAGAATTACCTAATGTGGCATCTTCCCGATTCATAATGCTTCCAGAATAACTATAAATAGTATTTGATTCGTAGATAAGGTTAAACCTAAATTTATTGATACGATAATTTACAAATGCCCTAATTCCATAACTGGAAGTTGTTAAATCTGTATTTGAGTTATAATTATTTGGTAAGCTATAATTAATTTTAAACTTGTATTGCTTCCAACTTGCGCCAAGTCCTACACCAAATTTATCATTGATATTATATTGTTGTTGAATTCCAAACTCTTGCGAAATAGTGTTATTGAGATTTAAGTTCCCGAGTTCGTTTCCTTGTTCTTCCAACTGATTACTAGGAAGAGAAATGACTAATGGTGAAACAAAAATGCTTGTTTCAAATTTGTTTTGCGCTTGTGCTGTTTGATTAAATAAGAATAATACAGCTATTAAGGGTAATGATATTCTAAAATTCATAACAATTATTAAGGGTGAATGAATAAATCAAAAGTAGTGAAAGTTAAAACGCATTGACTGTTAAGAGATGTTAAATAATAATCGAAAACTATTAATGATTTCTTTATAGATTTTGTGTTAGATTCTATACTAAAAAACAATATTGAAGTTTCAGACGAAGGATTATAAAATCAAAAAACAGCGTGTTTATTATAAAAAAAGACCTTTGGCGTTTTGAAAACGTCAAAGGTCTTTTCCGATAAAATAAATTGGCTAGTTTCCTATCAACCTTGCGGCAGTTTCTTCTTCATTTTAAAACCTTTCGTTTTCATCGTAGCAGGGAATTTTACACTAAAAATAGTTCCTGTTGGCTTATTATCTTTCACCGAAATAGAACCATCATGTTCCGTTATTAGACTTTGAACAAGGAATAACCCAAGTCCTGTACCTTTGGTCGTTCGAGTATCTTCATTTCCAACACGATAGAATTTTTCAAATATTTTACTCTTTTCTGTATCTGGAATACCTGCGCCTTCATCAGCTACTTCAAGGATAATATTGTTATGCTCATGTTTTATAGTAACATCGATCGGTGTATCTGACGGACAATATTTAACCGCATTTTCTAGTAAGTTTAATGCAATAGAAGTCAACGCTACGGTATCCGCTTGAACCATCGGAACAACCTTGTCCATTTGCAAAGAAAATAAAGTGTTTGGATGTTTGTCTTGTAATTGATCAACGATATCACGAATCAATACTTTGAGGTCAACATCGCCTTTTGACATATGAAAACCACTTTCTAATCGAGCTGCAAGTAATATATTGTTAACTAATCGAAGCAGTCGAGTCGCTTCTTTTACACCGTTTTTGGCAAAACGCTGAATTTGCTCTTGTTTGAGGTTTCGTTTTATAAATGTATCTAAAATCAGCCGTATAGATGCAATCGGCGATTTGAGTTCGTGCGTAATAGAAAGTAAGAAATTCCGCTGTTGGGCGGCGAGTTTCATTTCCTGTTTAAACGATTTGTACACAAACCAAACGCCAATCATTAAAATAACAAAAAAGACGATGCCTTCTGCAATAATCATATTGCGTTGACGATTTTTCATTATAATAATATCTTGATAAGCTATGGTTTCCTCCATATGATCTAGGTAAGAAAGGTTTTCGTTCGCTAATTCAGCTTTCAATAATTCAATCTTAGTACCGTAAACATCAGCGTTTTTACTCAATAGCAAATAAGTCCACCATCCTGAAAACAGAATAACATAAGCTACTAATACAATATATAACGTTCTTACTCTTGTTCTTCTTTTATCTATCATCCTAATATTTAATCTTCATTCTTAATGGATAGTTTAAGCGAGTAAAAAATCATACTTTATTCATTTAAACTATCATTTTGCTAAAATCATCTAAAAATACGTACTAATCATCTAATTGCTTCGTCAAAATGCAAATATTTCTTTAATTTACAATATTTGGAGTTATAATATTCTGATTAAGTGCTATTTAAGCATTTTAAAATATACTCCATTATTAATCTTTTATTTAGAAAATGAATGAATTAGCATCAGGTTTAAGTTCTTCCGCCATTATCATGTCCATGTTTTGGGTCATGGCAACAGGTGCGGGCATTTGGGTATTAGATAATGTACTCAAACGCTTTGAGAACGTCATGGAAGATGGTTTCAAACATCAAGCCCGAAGTCTCAACAAGAGTCTTCGTATCAATATGGCTATTGTTGTCATCTCTCTTTCTGTGATTGGTTATTTAAAATTCAATAAGATTGACACTTCCGAATTAATCAATTCGGGTGTAATGGGAAGTGTCTTGTGGGTTTTCTCTGCGGTTGGCAAGTTTCTTTTGCATCTTTTTACTTATCTGGTTTATTGGGCGCATTCTGCTTGGAGTAGTGCTTACATTATGCCGAAGCCTGTGGCAGATGAAGATGTGATTTTGGGTTTTCTTATTTTTGTTGGTTATATTTTGGTGAAGCGATTGCTTATCAAACGAGTAAATCCGTTGGTTTGGGTGATGATTGTGATATTGATAGCCGCTGGTGGAAGTTATATTTCTAAAACAACTGGCGTTAACTATATAGATGGATTTAAGAATACGATTAGAAATATCAGAGGAACGGATACGACAAAGCAAGCCGTTCCAGATAGTGAACGTAAAATAAGGCTAGAACCAAACCCTACAGATGAAAATGATAGAACTGCGAATAATTTTATAACGAATATTCCAGATAGTGTTATGTTTCCTATTTTAGAAGAATTTAGAGAAGCGGTTGATATTTTTGTAGAAGAAGAAAGCAGGCTTGAACCAAAACAAAGTGATTATCCAGATGATTTGCCTGGTTATCAGCAAGCAGTTGCCAATCATATGCAATCCATGAAAGATCGGGATTCGTTTAAAGAAATTGTTCGTTTAACGAATGGTTATAAAATTGATAAGCGAGAAATATTCAAAGTCAGATCCTTCCAAACGCTGCTACAAGAAATGCTCTGTGAGTTTTATAGTACGTATTTTGAAAGAATTTGCCCAGATGATGATCGTACTCCAATGGCTAATTAATTAGAAATTAAGAATCATTGTTTCCTGTTATCCGTAATTCCTCATTTTAAAAATCGCTGTTCTATTCTTTAACTATAAACCGTCAAAACAATCTTACGTTGATGTGGACGATTTCTAAATTCGCATAAATATATTCCTTGCCAAGTGCCTAGGTTTAATGCGCCATTAGTGATTGGAATAGTTAAAGAAGTGCCTACTAAACTAGATTTGATATGTGCTGGCATGTCGTCCGAACCTTCCATATCATGTAAAATAAACGGTTCGTTTTCCTTTACAATTGTATTAAAATAGCTTTCAAAATCAATACGAACGGTTGGATCTGCATTTTCATTAATCGTCAATCCTGCGGAAGTGTGCTTGATGAAAATATTCAATAAGCCAGTCGCAGGTAATTCTGGCAACGCATTTTCGATATGATAAGTGACTAAATGAAAGCCTCTGCGAAAACTAGGTAAAGTAATTTCTTTTTGAGTTATCATAGAATGATTGTTGAATTGTTTGATTGTTTAATTGCCAACTATTGACACGCTAATATTAGCAATAATTTAGCCATTAAACAATCAAACAATTGAAAATCATTAATCCATTTCAAACCAAGGCATTCCTCTAACCCAAGCAGTTACCCAAATTCCAACTAAAAATACGGCTGGGCCTACAAACGGTTCGCCGTGAGACATGTGAACCATTATTGCACCACCAAAATAAGCACTTAACAGCAATGTTCCTAAAGTCTTCGTTTTTGGATAAGCAAAAAGTAAGATTGAAATTAATTCTCCAACTCCTATTATGGTTAACCAACTTTCAATTCCGTGATTAGTAAACATTTCAACCATTTCGTCACCGCCTGATAACTTACCAAACGCACTCATTACCAATGCAAAAGTTAACATTCCTGTTAATAACCAACCTGTATTGGTTCTAGTCAAATATTTTTTCATTTTCCCTATTTTAATTAAATAATAAATTTTTCTATTCTAAATCAATGTTACAACATTAGTGATTGAAAACCAAAATTGTCTAAGCTTTTCTATTTCCCAAATTTAAAAATATTTGCAAAATTCGCAAACAAGAACAACCAATAGTCGGTATTCTTACAAACTTCGTCTATCATTAATTACATCATAAATATGTTTTCAATATCTTCCAATTAAGGGAGTAGGAAAAAATAACCTACCCAATCTAGCTTGTTCTTTTCATTTTTAAAAAACGTAAAAAATAGCTCCGTCCCGAGACTTCGGGATGCACCGATTTTTTAAATTTCTTAAAAAGAAAAATAACG
>CAZMEH010000297.1:0-4778 GCA_964564885.1 uncultured Saprospiraceae bacterium
GTAATTAATTTTTCTGTATCAGTAGGTTTTATCCAGTTTTTACTTTCAGCTACTAATTTTTCAAATTCCTTTTCAATTATTTTATTTGCCCATTCTTCCGAAATTTGATTATCAAAATCATTATCTTCAATCTCTTCAAGTACACTTTCCTTTATCTCTTCAATAGCAAGAAAACCCATTCTAACCTGATTGAATATGGACTCGTAAATAAATTCTTCGTTTTCAGACATTAATTATTTTTTGCTCACAGTCAATTTCCCAAGATAGATAAATAGGGAAAACCTACTTTATCAAATTGGAGTTTGATGAAAAAGTAGTAACGGAACGATTAATAAAAAATTAAACGGTAGCGCAAGCAAAATGCTCATGCTACCGTTTTAACAAAAAAGAACTAAAATTTACTTAATCATGAGTTTTATATTCTTAACACCATCTTTCGATTGGATTTTTAGAATATACATTCCACTAGCAAATTCACTCACATCGATCGCTGTTTTCCAACCTAAATAAACCTTATCATAATTCCAAGAACGAAGCGTTTGACCTGCCATATTAAAGATAGAACAGTCAATGTCTCCGTAAATTCCGTCTAACGCCAAAGTAAATTGACCACGATTTGGATTCGGGAATAGATCTATTTTCCAGTTTTTAGTTAAGTCTGTCGTATTAGTCACGATGATATTTACATCTTGAGAAATAACAGCCGTAGTACAAGGATTTGTAACGGTTAGTGTTGCCGTGTATATTCCAGAACTAGTATAAGTATGAATAGGAGAAGCAGAAGTACTATTCGTTCCATTTCCAAAATTCCACAAATACGTACTTCCATTTGTACTCGTATTATTAAAGGTAATCACCTCATTGTTTGCACTAAAAGAAAAAGCTGCAATAGGTGCTTCAAAAATATCAACCGCTTGTGTCGTTGTATTATTTCCAGCATTATTACCAACGGTCAATGCAACGGTTTTACTACCTCCTTGTGCATAAAAAACCGTGTGTGGTCCTTCTGTATTGGCAGTTGCAGGTGTAGCACCAGTACCAAAGTTCCATGACCAACTAGTAACACTTGTAGCTGTAGAAGTAAAAGTAGTGCTAGTTGCACATGGCGGAGCAGAAGTATAACTTGCTACTGGCATCATATTGAACGGGTCTTGTAAATTTACATTGTCAATATATAAACTGTTTCCATATCCATTGACAGCCACAAATCGAATAGTAACGGTTTGACCAGCCATAAGCGTCAAATCTATTGTTTCATTTCTCCATTGACCAGCAGCAGATGGTGTCCATGTAGAAGTTTGATCTCCGATAGTTGCTAAAGTTGTACCTGATTTATCATATAAAACCGTGTACGTTTGTCCACAGTCAGTAGAAGCTTCAACTCTTAAACCATCAGAATAACTAGCATTATACCTTGCATAAGCAACGTCAAAAGTCAATTGAACACTTGAGTTATTAGTTAAGTCCATTGCTGGAAGGTATAAGTAATCTTCTTGTCCTGTAGCATTATAAGAATAGTTATTTATATATGCAGCAGAAGTTGAACCGCCTGAAGCTCCTGTGACGTTAGTTTCTTTTACCCATGTAATATCAGCATCTGGATTGTCAATAGACCAATCTGTATTTGGAAAAGCATTCTCAAAATTTTCTACAATTGGTAAAGCGTAAATCTGAGAAAACTCAACAGTTGTCGTAATCGTGTCATTTTGTGGCAATGGATCGCTAACATCACTCCATACTTTTAAATCATATGCCGTTCCAACTGTAAAATTGAAAAAAGCAGTAAAGGCATAATTAAATGTTTGACCAGCAGCAATAGAATTGGTTAACGTTTCTGTTACTACAGGCTGATTATCTATTTGATAACTAACATTAAAATTAGAAATAGCACTTTGCCCATTATTTAATATTTCAATGCTAATAATAGAATCTACCGAGCAATTAACTGTACCATTAGGTGTTACTGAACCTAATCCAACGTCAGTAGGAATTATACAATTTAATAATCCTCCCGATTGGAATTTTGCAACAGCTCTTGTTCCAACACCATCGTTTACTTTAGCTCTAACTGTGTACCAAATATCAGTAAACGGACCCGCTGGAATTGTCGCATAATTGCCCGTTGTGTTGACTACGAAATCCATGTATTTATTCCCTAATACCATCACATCGTATGAAGTTGCTCCTGGTATTGTATCCCAAGTAACCGTAAACCCAGCTACACAAACAGTATCTACGCTAAGATTATAAGGTCTTCCTACAATAGTAAAAGTGGTATCTGAAACATCTTGAAGAGCACCACGAGTTACTCTAACCAATGCATTATCAGTTACCGTATTTGGTGCAATCCAGTTGAATTCACGTTGACCACCGCCTAGATTTGTAGCAATACTACTCCAGTTTGTACCATTATCAATTGAATAATCCAAGTTGAAGTTACCCGTATTACCGTAAGTTTCCCAGTGAATGATTGAATTATTATTAGGAGTTAATCCTTCTCCACCGTTTGGATAAGTTAATTTGATTTCGTCCATGATGAAATCATAAAGAACATAATACTTCACCGCACCAAATGGAATAATACCGCCAGAAAGGTTGACAGTGTAAGCACCTGCTGTTGGATCTGTCAATCGAACTTGCTCTACATTATTCAAATTATCAATACCTGGAACTGCTGGAGCATCAAGTGTTGTTGCATTAGGCAAATGATTCAAAACCAATGGTTGAGTAATTATCGTACCATCAGAAACAGTCATGTCAATATCGTTAACCAATGCAATACTACTTCCTAAAGCACTTGAAGGCTCCATCCAATAAACCATAATACGTGCTTCTTTCACATTCGCAGGAATATTGATGGTATGCGTTTTATTACTACTTTGATTAATTGTGTCAGATAGGTAACGGTTTTCAGCTAACAAATGATAAGCTTTACCACCATTATAAACGCCCCAACCAAATTTGAAATCAGGTCCAACATTACCAAAGTCAGTAGCTGTGTTCATTACCGTTGCTTTGATTAAGCCAGATTCTGGTTTTGCACCATTATTCAGACCTTTATAAGCATGAACCAATTGCGTGTAAACACCAGCACCACTAGGCGCAGCAGAAGATGTTCCACCAAACGGACGATAAGTGTTGTTTTCGTCCGTAGACATTTGAGGTGCACCATAGGCTGCCATATCTGGCTTTATACGACCATCAGAAGCAGGACCTCTACTACTTGACGCAACAAGCACACCGATACTATCAACATTTGCTGTAGCGATTGTATTTTTACCAATTTTATGTCCACCTGTTATATTGCCCCATTGATCGCCAGCACCATAACCACAATTATTATTATTACTATTTCCTGCTGAAAAGATATGAATAAGTGTTGGACTAGTCCATATTTGATTATCTACCGTTTGAGTTATCGTAGTGTAACCACCATTACAACCATTAGAATAAGAAGAATTGGTTACATCTACATTATTATACAAGTGCAAACCATAAGTTGTATCTAAGAAATCTGCCTGATAACCCGTAATCTTTATATCAGCACCGGGAGCACCACCTTGAACAAATGGATCTAAATTACCTGCTCCAGTCCAAACACCAGCTACTCCGTCTCCGTGAGTACCTTGAGAGCCGTGACTTTCAGAATCTACTAAATCCAACCGACCTTGAAAATCAATGTGAGGTCCAACTGCACCATCGTCTCGAACTAAGATACTCACACCTGTTCCATCATATTTTAAACCATTCGCAGAAGATTGATTCAACATATTGTTTCTTTGTAATCCCAAACCATTAATGTCTTCTTTTTGACTTGGTTCTGGCATGGTTTCTACAAAATTAACAAAAGGAAGATTAGCAATATTCCTAATGGCATCATCATTCATTTTTGCAATAATCTTTACTAGATTATCTCTTTCGTGTATTTTAATGACTCTTGCATTCAAGCCAGTTAGTCCAGATAACAATTCTTGTCTTTTTGTTCCTTTAAAGAACTTAACAGTCAATCGTATATGTTCTCCTTTTACTGACCATGCTGGATATTCTTGAAGCAATAATTTTGCGTCCAATTTATCATTAACAGGAATAGATGCTATGGCTCTAACCTGAACCGTTTTTAGTAATTGGAAATTTAAGTTAGCAGGTATTGAAGCAACATACACTTTGTTTGGTATGTATTGTAAAAGTTGAATACCCAAACTTGCTATTAATGCTTTTTCAGCGGTTGTTGGCATTTCTTCGAACTGAATATAACGGTAGATTCTGTCTGAATTTACTTCTAATAACGTTAGATTAGGTGCATTAATGAAATCATCAATGTTAGGTATAAATGTCCGTGTTCCTGACTTGAAGTTAACATCATAGTTGTTATGATATTTTTGTGCGAAAACGGTCGAGGTAGTAATGACTACACAGAGTAGGATTAAAAATCCTTTTAAAGGTAACTTCATATTAAATCGTTTTTTGAAAACTGAGTGATCTTATAATAGCAAAAAGTAATTACTTTACGGTTATTGTATAATTTTCAACTGGTAATTCGGTGACTTTCAACAAAAAAGAGGCTAAAATAAAGTATGAGTCAAGTTCAACATATCCTTATGATTTAAAGAAATTAGTTTCTGATAACTTGAACTTTATAAAGAGAACTAATAAAATCTCCCACACTACTGTACATTTTGAAAATGAACAATCAAAATCTAGGCATAAATTGTTCATTTGTTTATTTCTGACAGCCGTAGGCGATCTCACAGCGAAGCGATCTGACCTCTGACATCTAA
>CAZMEH010000298.1:0-2758 GCA_964564885.1 uncultured Saprospiraceae bacterium
ATATACTAGCGGACATAGCGTTATTTCGTCGGCTGCGGCTGTAACTTTGACTAGTATTTATGGTGATAATTTTGCTTTTGATGATACATCAGAAGAAGAATATGGTTTGCCAATGCGCAGCTTTTCTTCATTTTACAATGCATCTGCCGAAGCTGCAATTAGCCGATTGTACGGAGGAATTCACTATATGCCAGCGATTACAAATGGTGTAAGTCAAGGTAAAGAAATTGGAAATTATATTGTAGAAAATGTAATGCTTTCAAAGAAGTAGTTTGAAAAAGACGTTAGACGTTTCTGAAATATACGGTATGCACACAAATACTTTTATTGCTTTTCAGAAGCTTATATTTACGTTTACTAAACTTTAAAAGTTTAGTAAACGTGGTTTTAAACGAAATAAAAGCTATTCTTTATTTCATACTTTTTAATATTCATACTTGTGTATATACCGTACATTTCAGAAACGTCTAACGTCTGATTTTGCTATAATGAACCTATTTTAATGAAATTATTATTATCTATTCTACTATTGCTTTTCTTTTTTACTAATTGCAAAACTCCTTCAATCAATAATTTACACATTGCAACCGCTTCTAATATGCAATTTGCAATGAAAGCAATCATTGAAGCATTTGAAGCAGAAACTAGTATTAAATGTGAAATGATTGTTAGCTCTTCTGGTAAATTAACCGCTCAAATAAAAGAAGGCGCACCGTATGATATTTTCGTTTCTGCTGATATGAAGTTTCCAAATAGGCTTTATAAAGATGGTTTTTCGATAGCTGAACCTCAAAATTATGCCAAAGGTAAATTAGTGCTTTGGAGCATGAAAGAAGAGATTCAGCCAAGTATTGCAATGCTCATTTCAGCAGATATTAACCATATCGCATTAGCCAATCCAAAAACTGCGCCTTATGGAAAGGCAGCGATGGAAACGTTTGATTTTTATAAATTAACGCATCAAGTTCAAGAAAAGTTAGTCTATGGAGAAAGCATTTCACAAACTAATCAATTCATAAGTTTAGAAGCTGCTGAAATAGGTTTTACTGCAAAATCCGTTGTTTCAGCGCCATTTATGAAAGGTAAAGGACGCTGGATAGAAATTCCTGATAGCGTTTATTCACCGATTGAACAAGGCGTTATTTTATTGAAAAATGCAAAAAAAGAGGCATCACTTTTCTATGAATTTTTATTTTCAAAAAAAGGGAAAGCCATTTTAGTGGATTATGGTTATGAAGTAGAACAATTGAGAATTGACCATGGAAAATGATTTTTATTTTCTTCAAAAAATATTTACTTTCTTTGCCGATTATAAAACATAACGATGATTGATTGGCAACCACTTTTTTTAACATTTAAATTAGCGTTTATTACTACGATTATATTATTAATCGTTAGCATTCCGCTGTCTTATTGGCTGGCTTACTCCAAAAGTAAAATCAAACCAATTATTGAAACCTTGGTGAGTATGCCGTTGGTATTGCCGCCGACTGTCTTAGGTTTTTATTTATTATTGGCTTTCAGTCCGTCGAGTAGTTTCGGACATTGGCTAGATGAATATTTAGGATTGCGGTTGATATTTTCGTTTGAAGGTTTGGTTGTCGGTTCGGTGTTGTACAGTTTGCCTTTTATGGTTCACCCGATTCAATCAGGATTATCAAACTTGCCAAAATCCTTGCGTGAAGCGGCTTATATCCTTGGTAAAAGCCGTCGAACTACATTATTTAAAGTGTTATTGCCTAATATTAAAGCCTCTTTATTGACGGGAATTGTGTTATCATTTGCGCATACTATAGGCGAATTTGGCGTTGTTTTGATGATTGGTGGAAATATTCCTAATAAAACAAAAGTAGCTTCTATTACAATTTATGATGAAGTAGAATCCTTGAATTATGCAGCGGCGAATAGCTATTCGCTTATTCTGTTTGCGATTACTTTTGTTATTTTATTAATGGTTTATTTAGTAAATGGAAATTACTTAAAAGCGTTTGCAAATGATTGAATTATCTATTCAAAAAACATTAAATTTCTCAAATGGCGTAATGCCCTTGGACATTCAATTGAATATTCAAAAAGGTGAATTTATTGGATTGTATGGTTCATCAGGTGCAGGAAAAACTTCATTACTCCGAATTTTAGCAGGTTTATTGAAACCAGATAACGGTAAAATTATCATTGATAAGACCATTTGGTTTAGTGCTGTTCAAAAAATAAATTTATCGCCTCAGCGCCGTCAAGTAGGTTTTGTTTTTCAAGATTATGCACTGTTTCCTAATATGACAGTAAAAGAGAATTTATTTTTTGCATTAAAAAAAGAACAAAACCCTAGTGTTATAAATGAATTGATTGAATTAACTGAACTAGGAAATTTTCAAAATGCCAAACCAGGATTACTCTCTGGCGGTCAGCAACAGCGAGTCGCATTAGCTCGTGCTTTGATACAACAACCTAAATTATTGTTACTGGATGAACCATTGTCTGCACTTGATGCAACTATGCGGCTACAATTGCAAGATTATTTGCTGCAAATGCATCAATCTTATGAAATAACAACGATTTTAGTGAGCCATGATATTAATGAAATTTCAAAACTGGTAGATAGAGTTGTTCAACTGAAAGAAGGAAAAGTGATTGGGATTCAAAAACCAATTGATATTTTTAAAAAATCAAAACATCAGCTCAAAGGAAGAATTATCAATATGGAGACAATTGATAATCAATACCGTTTGACGGTTAAAATAGGAGAGAACCAAATCGA
>CAZMEH010000299.1:0-5086 GCA_964564885.1 uncultured Saprospiraceae bacterium
GATGGCGTTCGTAAAAAATTTGTAAATCCGTTTACTTTTTTTGCAATAGGAATTGCGATTTCAATTGCCGTGATTAATCAATTTCACGATGAATATATTGAAATGAGCCAGAGCTTTAATGAAGCTCAAATTACAATAATTGATGACCAAATAGTTCAACCTACACTAAAAGATACAGTCGAAACAATCATTGAAGATACAACGAAAGCGGATAGAGTAATTGAAAAGAACAGTGATTTTAAAGAAGAACAACTGAAACAAGTAGAGGAATTTCAAGAAATGGTTTTAAAAAACTATAATTTAATTTCTTTTCTATTATTACCATTTTATACATTATTGAGCCTTCTAGTGTTTGGGAAGCGATATAATTATGTAGAACACTTAGTTGCAAATGCTTATATTCAAGGATTGACGTTTATCATTATTTCCCTTTTGCTAATCATAAGTGTCTGGATACATCCAGCTACTTATTCATTGATGATGCCTTTAACCATGTTTTATTATTCCTATTCGTATGGAAAGTTTTATCAATTGACTGTTTGGCAATCAATGATTAAATTCTTAAAGTTTGTCTTAATACTAATAAGTATTTTAGTAGTATTTTTTTTAGTAGGATTACTTTTTGGCTGGTTATTTAAATAGTCGAATAATTTACATATTTTTATCAATAATCGAATGGTTAAATATTTGAAATCATTCATGTAGTGAAAGAGGTCAGTTATTAGTAAATTAATACTAATTGTATTGAACATTTGCTTATATCATTATTATGTGATAAAAATTTCTTAAATTTGCACCTTTTAAAATAGCAACTCGCCTATCATTAAATAGAAATAGTTTTATGGCTAAAGTAAAAATCCTGATTGTTACACAGGAGATGAAACCATATACGGCGTTATCCGAAATTTCTGAAATTGCACGCAAGTTACCGCAATATGCGATGGAACAAGGCATGGAGATCAGAATTTTGATGCCGAGGTACGGAACAATTAACGAGAGAAGACACCGTTTGCACGAAGTAGTGAGATTATCAGGAATGAACATCATTGTAGACAATGATGATTATCCTTTAATCATAAAAGTGGCTTCATTGCCAGGAGCTAGAATGCAAGTTTATTTTCTTGATAATGAAGACTTCTTCAAACGCAAATCTGTATTTGAAGACGCAGAAGGTAAACCTTTTGAAGATAATCCAGATAGAATGGCATTCTTCTGTAAAGGTGTACTAGAGACGGTAAAGAAATTTGGATGGCCGCCAGATATTGTACATTGCCATGGTTGGATGACAAGTTTAATCCCGTTGTACATTCGTACAACCTATAAGGATGATCCGTTATTCAAAAATTCTAAAATTGTTTATTCTTTATATAACAATTCATTAGAAAGTACATTTACTGACCATTTCTTGAAAAAAGCATCTATCAATAATCTTACAGAAGATGATTTGGCTGCTTATAAATCAGAAGATGGTAGTATTTCCTTGCAAAAAGGTGGCTCAACTTATGCAGACGGTTTGATCGTTGGCAGCGATAGTTTTGCTGACGACGTTGTAGAATCGTTCAATAATTTTAATAAGCCTATCCTTAGCAATCATAACGAAGAAAGTTATTTAGAAGATTATATAAACTTCTATAAAGAATTGATAGGATAGTTGAAGATTGTTAACTTCTGAACTACTTTGTACATTATAGAAATAGTAAGCATTACGTTTTTTAAAACAGATGTTTATTAAAGTAAATTCACTTTACCTTAATGCACTAATAGTCAGAAGTTAGCGACTTTTATTTTTAACTATAAGTGGAAAGAATGAAACGAATTTTGTTCTCTGGCGTAATAGCATTAGCAGCAGTAATAGTATTTTCGTGTAACGATGCTAGTGTCTTAGGCTCTAATATCTTACCAGAAGAAAATAGCTTAGAAGTAGATTTTACAGATACTATATCTTTAATTTCTAGCACAATAAGATTAGATAGTACCAGAGTGTACGACCCAAATCCGTCATTACAACCTGGCCGGTACATTGCAGGAAGGGTAGAAGATCCCGTTTTTGGTGTTTATTCTTCTAATATTTATACTCAATTTGAGTTACTTACAACTAACCCTGATTTTTCAGACGCTGTCTTAGATTCTGTAATATTATTATTAGCATATGATAACACAGGAGGTTATTATGGAGAAATAGACAATCCTTTTACGATTAAAGTTAGAGAAGTACAAGAATATATGTCTCCTGCGGAGTCGTACCAATCTTTTCAAACCTTTTCTACTTCTTCATCAACTTTAGGTGAACTTACATTTGTTCCTGCTCCAGATGATTCTGTGAGAGTGGACAATAGTACACTTGCTCCTCATATAAGAATTCCTATTGATAATGCACTTGGTAACAGGTTTTTCAATGAAACAGATACAACTGTTTTTGAGAATGATGATAATTTTACAAATTATTTCAACGGAGTGCAAATTGAAACTGCTTTAGACGAAAACAGTGCCATAATAGGCTTAAACTTGCTAGGCAACCTTTCTCAGTTAGTATTTTATTATCATGAAGATACGATAGAGAGAACGTTTGTATTAAGAGCAAAATCTGGTTCTACTAAGACAATGAATTTCAATCATACCTACGATAAAGGTATATATGCTACTTTAAATCCATTTATTGGAAATGCCACACTGAGCGATAGTTTAGTGTTTTTGCAAGGAATGGAAGGACACGATGTGCAGATTGAATTACCATTTATCACTGATTTACCTAAGATAGTTGTCAATAAAGCTGAACTGATAGTGCGTGTAGCTCAAGACGCTACATCTACTGCTTATCCTATACCTGAGCAGTTGATTCTTTCTAGGATAATTGACGCTGAAACGGATCCTGTTTTGATTGAAGATGTCACAGTTTCGTTAAGCAGATCATCTTCATTTGAAGGTTTGTTTGGTGGTCAACCAGAAGTGAATTCAACATCAGGAGAAGATATTACAGAGTATCGTATGAATATTTCTGGATATTTACAGGATGTATTAGATGGAACGCTTGAAAATAACCCACTTTATCTAGAAATTTTTCCAAAGTCAGATAAAGCTAATCGCCTAATCCTAGGTGGTGCTAAGCACTCCAAGTATAATATGTCAATTGAATTAACTTATACTAAACTAGATTAAACTATGTGCGGAATCGTAGGTTATATTGGTAAAAAGCAAGCTTATCCTATCCTTATCAAAGGATTACAACGTTTAGAATATCGTGGATACGATAGTGCAGGTGTTGCATTATTTAACGAGGATGAATTAAACGTTTTTAAAAAGAAAGGTAAGGTTCAAGAACTCATTGATTTTGCTGAAAGTGAAAATACGGCGGGTAGTATTGGAATTGGTCATACTCGTTGGGCGACTCACGGTGAACCAAACAATATAAATGCACATCCGCATTATTCTAATGATGAAGATTTAGTAATTATTCATAATGGTATCATTGAAAACTATGCTACTATTAAAGCTTCATTAGTTAAGAAAGGTCATACTTTCACAAGTGATACCGATACAGAAGTATTAGTTCATTTTATTGGTGATATTCAGAAAAAAACAGGTTGTGACATTGTCGAAGCTGTTCGTTTAGCCTTACTAGAAACAGTCGGAGCTTACGCAATTGTTGTTATTGACAAAAAAGACCCAAATAGGTTGGTCGCAGCTAGAAAGTCTAGTCCTTTGGTAGTTGGTATTGGTAAAGACAGTGAAGAGTTTTTCATTGGCTCTGATGCAACACCAATTATTGAATATACAAAAAATGTTGTCTATTTAAATGATGAAGAAATAGCTATTATTACATTAGAAGATGGTTTGATAATCAAAACCACTTCAAATGAAGTGCAAGAACCTTATATCCAAGAGCTAACAATGGAATTGGATAGAATAGAAAAAGGTGGCTACGATCATTACATGCTAAAAGAAATCTATGAACAATCAGCAACTATTGCTGACTGCATGAGAGGACGTATCGATCATGAGAAAAATAAAGTTTCTCTTGGTGGAATCATGGAATACAGAAATAGATTTATAAACGCAGATAGGATTATCATAGTAGCTTGCGGTACTTCTTGGCACTCTGCTTTAATAGGAGAGTATCTTATTGAGGAATTAGCAAGAATACCAGTTGAAGTTGAATATGCTTCTGAATTCAGGTATAGAAATCCAATTATCACTGAAAAAGATATAGTAATTGCTATCTCTCAATCAGGTGAAACGGCGGATACACTCGCAGCACTTGAAATTGCAAAACAAAAAGGCGCATTGACTTATGGTATTGTTAATGTAGTTGGTTCTTCTATTTCAAGAGTTACAGACGCAGGTTCATATATTCATGCTGGACCAGAAATTGGAGTAGCTTCAACAAAAGCATTTACAGGGCAAGTGACACTTTTGACTATGTTAGCACTTAGCTTAGCATACGAGAAGGGAATGATTACCAGATCATATCATCAGCAATTAATAAACGAATTAGAATATAACATTCCAGGGAAAATACAAAAAGTACTAGAGAATGATGCTAAGATTAAATATATCGCTGCTGAATTCCAAAATGCTGAGAATGCACTTTATTTAGGACGAGGATATAATTTTCCAGTTGCTCTTGAAGGTGCGTTAAAGTTGAAAGAAATTTCGTATATTCATGCAGAAGGTTATCCTGCTGCCGAAATGAAACACGGTCCAATCGCTTTGATTGACGAAAACATGCCTGTCTTTGTTATGGCTAACAACATGAGTTCTCATGAAAAAATTGTAAGTAATATCCAAGAAGTTAAAGCCAGAAAAGGACGAGTTATTGCGGTAGTTTTAGAAGGCGATGAGGTGATAAAAGACATCGCAGATTATACAATTGAAATACCAGCAACAGAAGAACCATTGACACCTTTATTGTCAGTGATACCATTACAACTGCTTTCCTATCATATTGCGTTAATGAGAGGTTGTAATGTGGATCAGCCAAGAAATTTGGCAAAATCTGTTACGGTAGAGTAGTTTTTACTAATTGTTAATTCACTATATAATTAGGCAAACTATTAAGTAGTGAATTAACAATTAAATAAACCTACAA
>CAZMEH010000300.1:0-2591 GCA_964564885.1 uncultured Saprospiraceae bacterium
TATATATAGTCGAATTGCAAACAGTTATAATATTAAGCGAATAAAATATGCTGTATTGATTTAGATGTAGGTATTTATTTTGAGAATAATATATATAGATTATGTTTGCAAACTGAGTGCTAAAATAAAATAAAAAAATTGTCTTTTAATGGCTAGTTATTCACAAAATGTGGATAAAAAACTTAAACCCTTGATAGTCAGTATACTAAAAGTTATCCACAGCAATTTTATTTATGTGGATAACTTTTAGTATAATGTTAATAAGTTGAATTTTGTTTTAGCTCTTACTAGAATAACTTTTTCTGTCTAAAGAATAATGTAATAATTATAGTTAAGATGATAGATACACCAATAATGATGTAAAAAGCAGGTTGATACTTTTCAACTCCAGTTGTTACGTTCATTCCAAAGAAACTTGCGATTAACGTAGGCACCATCAAAATGACAGTAATGAGTGTTAATCTTTGCATCACCATATTCAAATTGTTTGAAATGATAGAAGCAAAAGCATCCATTGTACCACTTAAAATATTGGTGTAAACGTTAGCCATCTCTAAGGCTTGACTATTGTCAATGATGATGTCAGCAAAGAGGTCTGTCTTGTCTTCATCTTCTCGAATTCTCAGAAAGTCAGTACGTTGCATCTTCATTTTGAGCAATTCATTACCACTCAGAGAAGTGAGGAAATAGACCAGACTTTTCTCAATACTCAACAATTGATGCAGTTCTCTATTTTGAGAAGAATTATATAATTCTTGCTCCAGCATGTTCCGTTTTAGATTCAAGTCTTTTAAACAATTTAAAAAACGATAAACGTTTTGCTCCATGATTTGCAATACAAAGGAGGAAGAATCTTGTGGTTCAAAGTTTTTTATTCTGCCTTCTAAAAAGCGTTTTAAAACAGGATTTTCGTACGCCGTAATAGTGACAATGAAACTTGGCGTCAAAATAATACCGATAGGTACCGTAATATAGATTGCTGTGTTACTGGTTTCCATCGTATTCAGCACAGGCGTGTTGAGTACAATCAGCCGTACATCATCTTCTTTTTCATATCGAGAACGTTCGTCAATGTCTAAAGAATCTGTAAGGAAATCTAAGGGAATATCCAACTCCTGCGCCAAATATTCCAATTCCTCTTGATTAAAGGGAGGTGAAATATTGACCCAGCAAGCGGAATGCATATCGTCGAGCTCGACGATGGTTCGATTCTGCTTTGCATAAAATTTTATCATAACTCAAAGGGTCGTCTTCTTCCATTATAGTAGAATTGTTAAATTTTACGTTGAAAATAGGTATTAGAAAATAGGATTTCAGAATGCTGCAAAGTTAAATTTTTTTGTGAGAGTTTGTCAGACTTGAAATATTAAATTTTGATTAAATAAAAAAAGTGATTGGCAATTAGTTTCTTGTGAAAATGTTAATAAGATTGATTTCCAAACATTTAAAGTTCTATAAATGTTCAGGAATTTATTTCTAAACATTTGCCAATTGATATCGAATAATTTTAGATGTTCCTTAGTTTTTTAGATGTTCCTTAATATCTTTACGGCTTTACAGGTGGTTGTATTAAAATAATAGAATGAAAGTAGAACTCTGGGCAGTTGGTAAAACAAGTTTTGATTATCTAAATGATGGTATCGCCATCTATGAAAAACGGCTAAAGCATTATTTGACGTTTTCTGTTCAAATCATTCCAGACTTGAAACAGCGAAAAAACTTGAATCAGGAACAAATTAAGACTAAAGAAGGTGAAGCCATTTTAAAGAAAATGAAATCTGACGATTATCTTATACTAATGGATGAGCGTGGTAAAATGCAAAGCTCTTTACAGTTCGCTGATATGATGGATAAATTCACTTATCACGGAAGCAAGCGAATTATTTTCTTAATAGGCGGTGCTTATGGTTTCTCAGATGCTGTTTATAAACGAAGTCAACGAAAAATTTCTTTGTCTCAGATGACTTTTTCTCATCAAATGGTACGTCTGTTTTTCGTTGAACAGTTGTACAGAGCGATGACTATTTTGAAAAATGAACCATATCATCATGAGTAGAGGACGGACGGCTTCGCCTTGACGGCAAAAGATATGCTGTAATTCAATGGTAATTTTTTTTGATTGTCAATTGTCAGCAAAGCATTTGTGAACCACTTATCGTCAATGCGACATCCGTCAAGGCGAAGCCGCCCGTTTACCGTCTACCGTTTTTAAAAGAACAACTCAATCATCACAGGATAATGGTCAGAAAGTTGTTTGCCGTCATGTTTTGGTTGAAAGACTTGATACGAAAGAATATTGGTTAAAGGTGGCGTAAAGATATAATCAATACGTTTTTGCTGATGCGTATTTTGAAAATTATTGAAAGTTCCTCTTGGCCCAATCGGTGGATACTTGCTAAGACTTTCTGTATCGGCAAAACCACTATTTTGTGTTAGGATTCTATAAACTTCGTCGTGCGGCGTAACATTAAAATCTCCAAGTATAATAACTAACTCGTTATTTGATTTGAGTTCGTTTATCTTTTTTAAAATCAAACGAGCTGATTTCCTTCTTGCCGAATTTCCTTTGTGGTCAAAGTGCGTATTAACAA
>CAZMEH010000301.1:0-1798 GCA_964564885.1 uncultured Saprospiraceae bacterium
AAATGCCTATCAGAAGCCGCAGAAGATAAGGCATTACAAAAAGCAGTCACCAACTTACAACAACGTTTCACTAAAAATGAAGCAGATAATCTTGCGAATAAAATCAAACAAGAGAATTACACCTTCGAACATCAAGCCATCAGCGAAACCTTACTAGATTACATTCTAGAATGGTAAAACGTAGCACAAAAGTAGCACAGGTATTCCTACCTGTGACGTAAATGCTCGTCCCGCAAATATTCGACGAGCATTTGCGTCACAATCACAAGTAGGAATCCCGAGCACTCGGGACAAGTAGCCTGTGCTACTTTTACTTTATCAAATCTAAAGTAAAGTCAATATATTTATCAATATTACCAGAATCACTAAATGAATGTTCTATAACGTAATCTGGCAAAAGACCTCTTCCTTTATTTTTATCTAAATCATCAGACAAAGTACAAAGCGTTGCTGGAGAAACTTGAATCTTTGTATTCGATAATTCCCAAGATGTCTTTAGTAAATAACCGCCCATGATAATTGGGTTGCCGCCTGTTTCTTGACCAATGAAAGTAGCTTCGCTGTATTTTTTGAGCGCATAAGCCAAATCAACGCCTGCGGAAAACGTTCCTTCGTTGATTAAAACATATATCTTTCCCTTGTATGGATTTTTGACAGGTCGGATTTTTCCAAGTCCGTAAGCAGGATACCATCTTTTAGTCGTTCGTTTCCAAAAGTCTTCTTCATTAGGATGTTTGACTACTCGGCATTCTACATTTTGCTGAAAGGTTTGATTCATTAAGCGTTTTAATACAAACTTAACCGATGCTGGATTACCGCCATTATTATTCCTTAAATCCAAAATTAAATGTGCTGTATTTGTATTTTGAATCGTTTCAAAATGCGCTTGAATGACTTTCTTAAATTTCAAACCGCAATCCTTTTTAATCGCTTCATCACTGAAAGTACTCAATGTAAGAATAGCCGTTTTCAAGGAATCAATCATTTTGAATTGAATACACTTTTCTTTCGTAGAATATTTGTTTCGACTTCTAATTTCTTTTAAAGTACTTCCCGTCAAATTGATTTTCTTTACTTCATCGGCATCTTGATACGAAATCAAATAATCTTTATTTAGACCAAAACAGATATGATAATAAAAGCGGAAATACTGACTAAATATAGATTTGGAATAAGGTGTATAAGCATCACTCGGGATAATCGCCAACATTTCTTTAATTAGATTTGAAGCAGAAACGCCATTAATTGTATGTATTTGGTTTCCAATTTTAGGCAAGTCAATCGTACTTAAATTATTGGTTATGAATAGTTTATTGTCAAGTAGCTGAATGTCTAATGGAAGTAACTTGTCGCTTTTAAGTATTTCTTGAATAACATTTGAACTAGGATTA
Organism: uncultured Saprospiraceae bacterium; assembly: GCA_964564885.1. Classification (GTDB taxonomy): domain Bacteria; phylum Bacteroidota; class Bacteroidia; order Chitinophagales; family Saprospiraceae; genus CAKZLL01. The sequence goes on from CAZMEH010000301.1 coordinate 1,392, forward strand.
ATAAAATTATGACCGTCGTTTATTTTGGTCGTTACAAAAGATAGTAACCGAAAGAAATCTATTTCCGTCATAGGTGTTTGAATAGAAGCATAGGAGCTGTCAAAAGTCGCATCTATTTCTTTTTTAGAATGATAGAAGTAAATTAACGGATGCTTCTTTTCTACTCGGTTTCTCCACTGACTGAAATCTTCTTGTAGTGCTTCCACGCTAAATGTTGGAGATTTTATCGGTTTATTTTCAGTATTTTGAGCATTAATATTTGCAAAAGAACAACACAGCATAAGCAATAGTACAATTCGCATGAATATGGTTTTATTAAAAAATGGCTAATCGCTTTATTATATGCTCGAAGTGTAGGAAACGTTCAAAATAGCACTAATTTTCTTTGTGTTTTAACGTGAAAAATT
>CAZMEH010000302.1:0-2329 GCA_964564885.1 uncultured Saprospiraceae bacterium
GAGCTAAACAGCTCAATTTATTTAATGCCCGTCCAGCCTGTTTAGCTCGTGGCAATAGAAAAAGTAAACAATGAAATAAAAAGTTGACAATCAGTTGATTGTTAACTTTTTTGACGCTAATCCAAGGCTTAGCGAAGCCATATTACTTTGATTATGATATAAAACCATAAATTAAAAAACTCAAGTAAGAGATATAAAATATATCTCTTACTTGAGTTTTCGAAAATAAAAATTTGACAGCCGAAGGCGAAGCGAACAATCTCACTTCTCTCCGCAAAGCGGTCTTCCTTATCTTCTTCGTTCTTTTTTTCTTCGTTCTTTACGTTCTGCGGCTACTTTCTCTTTGTATTTTACATTTCCGAGATTGACTTTCTTATTCTTGTCTTTTTTCTCATGGAAAGCACCTTGTGAATCCTTAAAGTTTAGACGAACAAGGTAATTAATATCACCACCTTTACGAGGAACTTCTTCTGGAATGAGCTTATCAACAAACTCTAAACCTTGTGGAAGTTCAACAATACGAATCATTTTTTTCATCAATTGCTCGATGCGCATTTGATACTCTTGTTCCATTTGAGTGATAAAGGTAATTGAAACACCTTCTTTTTCCGCACGACCCGTTCGACCAATTCTATGAATATAATCTTCTGGTAATTCGGGTGTGTCGAAGTTGATAACGTGACTTACGCCAGAAACATCCAAACCACGAGCGATAATATCAGTAGCAATTAAGATACGGAATTTTCCCTCCTTGAATTCTTCGACTGTACGAATTCTCGTATTCTGAGACTTGTTAGAATGTATCACTCGGACACTTCCTTCTGGAAAAGTAGGGGCAATAGCTTCCAGCAATTTGTCAGCTAGTTTTTTAGTACCAATGAAAACTAGGACTCTGTCCATTGTTTCATCCGTTTCTAATAAACGAATTAGCAAATTAATTTTAGTATAGAAATTTGGAACATTATAGCCAATTTGCGTAATTTGCTCTAATGGTGTACCCGTTTTTGCTATTTCTATCTTATGATTGTACTCAAAGTAAGTATCAATGATAAGAGCTACATCTTCTGATAAAGTGGCAGAGAATAATAGATTTTGACGACGATCTGGTAACAATTGAAATAAATCATCGAGTTGTTTACGAAATCCTAAATTAAGCATTTCATCTACTTCATCAATAACTAATGTTCTAATATACCGAACTCTAATTGTTCTATCTAATATCAAATCTAACAAACGACCAGGCGTTGCTACAATAATATCTAATGATCTTTCTAGCTTTTTGCGCTGCGTTTTGATGTTTGTACCACCATACGCAACACCAATATCTACAGTCATGTAGGTCGTTACTCTTTCAATTTCTGCGGCAACTTGTAATACTAATTCACGAGTTGGCACAACAATTAAAATACGTGGAAAACCATGTTTCGTAAACTTTAAGTTACGAATTAACGGTAGCGTATACGCTAAGGTTTTACCTGTTCCCGTCTGTGCAATACCAACAACGTCTTTACCTGACATCACTATTGGAAATGCTTCTACTTGAATTGGTGTAGGTTCAATATAACCCAAATCATCTAATGCTTGTCTAAGCGATTTATTCAAATTCAATACTTCAAAACTCATACTCCTCAATTTTTGAATAATATCGTTTAATGACAAATTCAGATAACTTATCATTAAACCAATTACGTTGCCGGCAAAGATAGTGAAAATGATAAAGACGACGACTTTTTAAACAACTTGATTAATAAGTCTTCTAAAAACGGGAGTTCATTTATGTAAATGGACATATTTATTTGAAATTAAATTAGATTTAATTAACTAATAATCAATTAGTTGCAAAATATTATTTATAAAATAAATATGTTCGACTACTTATCTAATTTTTTGAAAAAAAACTGATGAATTAATAATAAAAAGTGTAGGAAAGGGTTTTGCTTTTTATCGTTTTGGAAAAGTTGATTTGAGCGAATTCTTTTAGTTACAAGTAAGTATAAATCCTAACATCAAGTTCAGCAAATAGTTAGTTTTATCAATTACAGCGGTTATAAAGAATATTAAGGTTCTCTGAAAAATTCCGTGACAAAGTATTTTTTACAGAAAAAACGTCTTGCGGTATGTCGTTAGCCGATTTTGAAACTTCCACAGGATTTTTCTAAGAGCTAATATTAATAATAGTATTTATTTGCAAAATCATCTTTGAAAAATATACTGTTTTAGTTTTTTGCAAAATAGCCATGCTAAAGTGTTCAGGATTTGGCTAGAATAATTTTTTTGAATAAAGACCAGTTGTTAATTGCTAATTCCTTTTTATTACTTTTGTAGGACT
>CAZMEH010000303.1:0-9538 GCA_964564885.1 uncultured Saprospiraceae bacterium
AAAAACAGCGTATAAATTTGTTGAAAAGTAAAAAATAGTACCTTTTAGAAAAGAATAGACAAGAAAGGTTTTTAAACTTTAATCTCTCTTCTAAATTATAAATAAACAATCAATGACTAAAGTAATAGTAGCACTTGGTGCAAGTAATAGTAAGCACTCTATCAACAAGAAACTAGCAAATTTTGCTGCCCATCAAGTTGCTGGCTCAACCGTTAACTTATTAGATTTAAATGATTTTGAAATGCCAATTTACGGCATTGATAAAGAAAAAGAAAGCGGCGTTCATCAATTAGCGCATGATTTCAAAGCACATTTGAAAGCAGCAGATGGTATCATCATTTCATTTGCAGAGCATAATGGCGCGTATTCAGCGGCATTCAAAAATGTAATGGATTGGATTTCGAGAGCAGGAAAAGATACTTGGGAAAGTAAACCGATGTTCTTAATGGCTACTTCTCCAGGTCCAAGAGGCGGTTCTACGGTTTTGGATATTGCCATGAACAAGTTCCAGTTTATGAATAAAAATACAATTACTAGTTTTTCTTTACCATCGTTTGGTGCAAACTTTACGGAAGAAGCAGGAATTTCGAATGAGGAGGAATTGGCTAAATTTAAGGAGCAGTTAGCTGTTTTTGAAGCGGCTTTGTAAATACATCCTGCTTTTCTAAGAAATTATTATACCAGTATAGGAACATGTAAAGAATAACTTATAACATTCGGCTGATTCTTTGCACGTTCCTTAGAAAAAAAAACGGAATATCAACTATTTGATATTCCGTTTTTTATTGTTTTGACAACTAGGTTTGGTATTATTTTTAGATAAATTACTAAAAAAAGAAATAGTATTATGGTGCTACTTGTTTATATTCCTTCACTAATTCATATTATTCAAGATTACCAACAACCCTTACTTCTTAAATAAAGTGGAATTATTCATCAAAAAATCGTAGTTTTATATAAAACATTTCAATATGAGTATAACAATTGTTAAATCAAAATTTCACGAACTTATCGACAATATTGAAGATAAAGACTTGTTGCTTCAATTTCTCGAAGCAATGGAATACTCGTCGAATCGAAAGCCAGGAGAATTATGGAGTACTTTAAATACTCAACAAAAGTCTAGCGTTTTAACATCTTACGAACAGAGTTTAGATAAGTCTAATTTAATTCCATTAGATAAAGTTGCTGAAAAACATCAAAAATGGCTTACCAAATAACATTTACACCTAGAGCCGATGAAGAGTTGGATGAAACTTTAGAATATCTTGACGCAAAATACAATTCAGAAGTTCCTGCTGACTTGTTGATTAAGGTTTACGATATTTTAGATACGCTTTCTCAATTTCCTTTTATTGGAAGTATGGAAATTCCATCAAAAAATATACGAGGAATTGTTATTTCTAAATACTTGAAGTTATTTTATCGAGTAGAAGATAATACTATCATACTTTTAAATTTCTTTGATACTCGTCAAAATCCTAACCGAAAAATTCACTAAAACAAAAAACGGAATATCAACTATTTGATATTCCGTTTTTTATTATTTTGACAGCTAAGGCAGTCTATATATTTTCATTACTTTTCAAAAAAGCCAACGCTTCCACCAACCCATTTTTTATCTTTATTATAACGCACGCCAATCATTTTACCTTTACTTAATCGAGCAAGGTTATTAATGACCATTGGTTTTTCCATTTCTGGCAACCAAATCATTAACATGCGAATTTCACATTTTGAAGGACCGTCTGGTGTTGCTACAACTGGTGCGTAAGCCACTTTCTTTTGTAAGATATAATGATGCTTATTTACAACAGCGTCCAAATCAGCTATGGTGACATCAAGTAAAACGCCCATTCCTGCGTAAGAAAACAATGGTTTTAGCACGTAGTTTTCTAAATCCGATGGGTATTCCTTTAAATCACTTAAAAAGAATGATTGTGGAACGTATTGACTATCCAACAATGGCATCGTATATTTGCTAATACGGAAAAACCAGTTTGGATGACCAGCGTATTCAATATTCAAATCTGCGGAAAATTGAAACTCACGTTTCAAATCATCACGCTTCATCAAATCATCAAAAATCACTCGATGAAAAATACGTTTCAGTTGGATTTTTTCACCAGCATCATTCAAGTAAAACACATCACGACCTTCAACAATCAAATCACTAACGCATAATACAGCAATACCTAACTCTCGTTGTGCAACAATGAAATCAATCTGTGTAACTTGTTTCTTTGGCTCTATTTCTACAATTCCAACATGCTGCGGCTCGTGTCCTGCAAGAATACCTTTTCTTAGAATTTCAATGTACTCATCTGGATTCAAATCATTGAATAGATAAGTGTAGTTTTCTGGAATATCAAAATGTTCTTTGTATTTCTGAGCGACCATGTGTTGAAAGAAGTACAAAGATGGGAAACCTTGTATCTCAATCAATTGTGGTGTCAAATCACCGTTTTCATCTTCACAAATACCAAAATCCATTTGCAAAAACAGCGTTTTTTCCGTTTCATTTGGAACTTCTTGCTCAATTGCACCTTGTGTTAATTCCTTGAAATTTGGTTGGCAAATATCTTCTGTAATTTCTTCACAAGCTGCGATTAAACGCTCTGTCAATTGCTTTGGTAAGAAAACTGGCGTTTCTGCAATTCTGAATGGTGGGCGATGGTCATAGCTTTCCGCTATATCATCTAAAAAAGCATCGTATTTTTCTTTTGTAAATTTGCTATTATACTGCTGGCGGATTTCTTGCTTCATAGTCATTTTTTTGAACCTTCCTTAATCCCTCCTTAAGGAGGGAAACTACATTTAGATACATTTATTTCCCTCCTTAAGAAGGGATTAAGAGAGGTCTAAAAAGAAAGTACTTCTTCTAGTTCTACACGTTCTTCCTTAATGCTTTTAATTGCATGATTTAAGAAGTTTGGCAGGATGGTTTTATGTGTTAAAGGGATTTTATTTTCATCACTTAAATCATTAATCATCAAGTGATATTTTTCGATACCGAAATTCTCTTCGATAAAATCTTTTCGTTCTGGTTGTGAGAAATGAACAGTCATACCATCTGGATCAGCCTCTGGATGGAATTGAACACCAATTATTTCTTCTGAGTATCGAATACCCATGATGGCACGCTCTAAAGGCACATGTGTTCTGATTTTCTCTAATGCTAAAATTGACGCTCCGACTTTATCAAAAACATCCATTTTGGGTTCTAATACCTGAAATTCTCTAAAATCAGCAATATAAAACGGATTCGGTAAACCTTGAAAAACTAAATCATTCTCTCCAGCATCCGTTACACTCAACGGAAATGTTCCAAACGATTTCGATTTTCTTTTGGAGATTTGAGCCAAACTTAGATGACCTGTTACCATTTGAAAAGAATGGCAAATAAAGAAAGCATGTTTTTTCACAACGCCTGCTCTCCTATTCCATTCAAAAATCTGGTCAATACATTTAAAAAATGCTTTATCCCAAATTCCATCAACATCTACAATTGGATTTCCTGGTCCACCTGTTCCAATAAAAATATCAAAATCCTCTACTTTAGGCAATTCTGCCTTTCCTCGAACATCAAATACTTTCCATTCTATCACCTTATCGTAATAGTTTGCGATTTCTTTGATACATCTCATGCCCTGATTAGGTGTGCCGTCGTAAAGGTCAAGTATTGCTAACTTCATATTTATTCAATGTGTAATGTACAATGTTCAATGTAGAATTATAAACGTTGTGCATTGTAAATCACACATTGAACATTGTACATTAAAAATTATTCTTAATTATTCAAAAAGCTTTTCGCTTGTTTTGCCCAATCGTCACGTTTTCCACGACCTTTGAACGTTGTCAACAAACTATCCACTAATTCATATTCTTTTTCAGCCATTTTGCTAACTTGTGTAAATGTATAAATTCCAATTGAATTTAAAACACTTTCTAGCTTAGGACCAACACCTTTGATTTTTTTCAAATCTTCTTTGTCCGCTACTGTCGCTTCACCGATAGTTGCTAAAAGCGTTGATTTCGCAGCTTTTGCAGACAAGATTATTTCAGCAACTTCCTCAGCAGCATCTTCCATTGCGTCCTCCAATTCCTCTTCGTATTCATCCATTGCATCTTCTGCAATATCTTCTAACGTTCCAGAATCTTTTAACTCCTTAGTGATTTCAGCCGCAACACCTTCGATTGTTTGATCAGAGATTTTATCAAGAATACGATTTACGATATCCTCGATTTTAGCATCAATTATGTCAGCAACTCTATCCTCTAAATCATCCTCGTCCTCTTCGCTATCTAATTCTTCAGAGATTTCGATGCCTTCTTCCTCATCTTCGTCCTCTTCCTCTACTTCTGTTTCTTCGTCTGATACTGAAATTTCTTTCGCCAATTCAGCAATCATATCTTCAGAAACCATACCTACAGCTCTTTCAGCAAGTACTTCGGCAATTTCCTCACCGATTTCTTCCATTGCAACATCCGTAATACTATCTACCAAAAGCTCTGTAACTGCTTCAATCTTAGCATCAATCGTTTCGTTTACTTTGTTTTCGATGTACTCATCAGAAACCGTTTCAACTGCTGGTGCTTTGAATTTTGATAAAACAGAATCTGTAATGAAACTTCCCCACATCAGGTTATCTTCACCATCAACTTGTGCTTGCGCTTTTTCGATAGTATAGTTAGCCATTGTTTCTACAACCCATTCGAAATTCTCTGGTCCAACTGAATTAATATCAGCATCTGGCGCAGGATTACAAAAGTCAATTGCATAAGGAATACCATCTTTCACAGCTAATTCAACTGTGTTGAAATCGTAACCTAAACCATTACATAATCTCAAAACGTAATCAGTCAACATTGCTTCCATTGCTGGATCGATTCCTCGACCTGCTTGGTAACGTAAGTGATGTGGATTGCGTGGCTCGTAAGGCATCAAATGAACGTGCTTACCGCCAATACAGTAACATCTATAGTAATCTGTAAAGTCAATATTTTCTTGCAACATCATCACCAAATGACCTGTTTCAGCATATGCTTCAAACAATTCCTCTGGGTTATGAACTTTATAAACGCTTTTCCAACCACCGCCATCGTGAGGCTTCATGTATGCAGGAAATCCGATATAATCAAAAATTTCGTCCCAACTTAAAGGGAATTTTAAGTTACGAAAAGACTGATCTGATGTATCATCTGGACGTTCTTTTGATGGTAATAAAACCGTCTTAGGAACTGGTACACCAACTTTCAATGCCAATGCGTTGTTGAAAAACTTCTCATCCGCACTCCACCAAAATGGATTATTAATAACTACTGTTCCGCAGATAGCAGCATTTTTCAAGTATGCACGATAAAATGGTACATCTTGAGAAATACGGTCAACGATAACAGAATATCCTGTTGGTTCGCCTTGAATAACTTTATCAACCGTTACTTTTTCCGCAACGATTCCTTCAATATTTTTAGAATTGATTCTATCAATAAACGCCCAAGGAAATGTATCCTCCTGACCAAATAAAATTCCAATTTTTTTCATCTCTTTGTTATTGTTACAACCTGTCTGCCGACCGGTAGATTGTTATAATTGCTGAATTGTTCTTTAACCAATTGTTTCTAAACCAAGATTTGAAACAATTTAACAATTATAGCAATTAGGATTTTTTTAGTTAAATATCGTTGATAAATAGTGCGGAAACATTTGTCTCCAAAGTGGCCAATCATGTTTAGCCCATTTACGCATATCAAGCCAATGTTGTATATTCTTATTTCTCAACAAATTAGACATCTTCAAATTATCGTCTTTGCAAATATCCCAATCTGATGTACCCAGAATGATATTCATTTGCCAGACGTGCGGATTGTCTAGATTTGGAACGTAGTCGGTTGGATTATTGAAATAAACATTATCATCAAAATGACCATCTAGGAATGATCTAATGTCAAACGCACCGCTCATTGAGAATAAATGTCCAACTACTTCTGGATGACGGAAAGCAAAGTTAGCTGCATGATAGCCGCCAAAACTTGCTCCTGCTACCGCTACTTTACCGTGAGGTGTATTATGACGAATTTTCTCGACTAATTCTTCCCGAATCATTTTATCGTACCAAATGTGATTTTTCACCTTGTCCGCAGGATGAATGTTTTTGTTGTACCAACTTTGCTTGTCAATACTATCAATCGCAAAAATTTGAATTTTGCCATTTTCCAAAAACCATTTTGCAGATTCGATTAGATCGAAATCTTTACTTTCAAAATAGCGTCCCATGGTCGATGGAAAAACAATCACCGGGTAACCCGCATGACCGTAAACCATCATTTCTATTTCTCCACTTAGATTTGGAGAATACCATTTTTTATATTCCTCTTTGTAGCTCATTTTCTTTATATTAAAGGTGTCAGGAGCGAAGTGTCAAGTATCAGAATACGTAAAGCCAACAGGCGAATTAATTATACAAACTGATAAAGTGTAATTTGAAACTTGCCGAACTACAATTTACTCGTCTTATGACTAATTAAAATTGTAATAATCTAACACCTCGCTCCTCACACTTGACTCCTCATTGCCAATTCTAGTACAAAAATAGCTTAGTTTACTTAATAAGTAAAGTATAAAACTAATTGATAATCAACAAGAAACGATAATTTTTATTGTTAATGTTAATTTAACAAAAGAATAAATGATAGGATTCTATTTTATTTTTCAGAATCTGATTTTGCATTAAATTTGATAACAGAATAAACTATTTTAATTCAAAAGATTAACCAACTAAGAGTCTATTAAAATTTTATCAATATGTTTGCTTTTCATTTAAAATAATTCAGCTTGAAAGTGAAAAGTCATTCTATTTTTTCAGATTCATTACAACAGACTATCAAGTTTGATGTTTATCTGACACCCGCATTTGGCGAAAATACGCATCAACTCCCTTTTTTGATGTTAAACGATGCACAAGATATGCAAGCTGTACAGCTTGTAAACACATTCTCCGTGTTGTTTAAGCAAAATAAAATCAGAAATGTAATTGCGATTTCCATCTATCCGAATGATAGAATGCAAGAGTACGGAACGGCAATAATGCCCGACTATGCGAAGCGAGGAAGTGAAGCTGGAAACTATGCAACATTCATTATTGAACAGCTGATTCCATTTTTACAAAAAAACTATCGAATTGATGTAAAATCAAAATACAATTCTTTTGCTGGTTTTTCACTTGGCGGTTTATCTGCTTTGGATATAGTTTGGAATCATTCGACTATTTTCAAGAAAGTTGGCGTTTTTTCGGGTGCGCTATGGTGGCGTTCAAAACCATTTAAAGAAGATGCGCCAGACGATGATAGAATTATTCATGATACATTTACAACAAGTGAAAAACGCAAAGGTGTACGTTTTTGGTTGCAAACAGGAACGAATGACGAAACTACTGACCGAAACAATAATGGCATTATTGACGCAATTGACGATACGCTTGACTTAATCAAGGTTTTAAAGAAACTTGGTTATAAATCCAAGGACATTAAATATGTAGAAGTCGAAGGCGGCGAACACAATCCAGATACTTGGGCAAAAGTTTTGCCTGATTTTTTGGTTTGGTCGTTTGGTTTGAAATGGTATGAGCGGATTTTTAGACAAGTTTTATAATTACATTTCTAGGCTTTGGAAACTATTTATTGTATATTGTTTGTTATAGAACAAATAGATTTTCTTATTTTAAATTTTAAATATGTCCGTATTAGATATAAAAAATGATTTACTACGCCTAGTCGTAGAAACAGATGACGCTGCTCTACTTGACTTGGTACGCAACTATTTCAAACAATTGAAAAAAGAACCCATTTCTCAAATTGAAATTGATGCTCAAGAAAATAGAATGATTGATATAGGCTTGGAACAAATAGCTCAAGGAAAAGTGATGTCTAATGAAGAAGCTAGACAAAAAATTAAAACAGACTTACTTAATAGAAAGAAATGAATAAAATAGTTTAGTCTGATTTAGCCTATCTTTCCTATACAGATATTTCAACTTATTTAAGTGACAACTATTCTTTGGATACTGCCATTCGATTTGATGATGAAGTAAATAAGTTATTAGATAATTTGGCTTCCTTTAAAAGTCTTTGCCCTAAATATAAGCCTCGTCCTCCTCTTCGTAAATGTTTAATTAATAGATACTCTTCTTTTTTATATCGAATTGATGGAAAGACTATTCATTTAATTACTTTTTTTGATAATAGAAGTTTACATCCTTTTTAGAATTATTGTACTTCTACTTTAAACAAGAATATTTCACCTTCCGCTTCATATTCTTTGTAATCTATTGATTCGATTCTATATAAAGTTAAAGGTTAGACATTTTGAAAATGTCTAACCTTTCTGATTGTTTAGCCTAATATCGCTGAAACTTAAACCCTGCGGTTATTTCCACCACCGTGTTCATCACTTTTTGCTCTTGGAACTGAACTAAAACGGTATTTCCAGCATAATTAGCAATATAATTACCTGGCGGCATAAAAATCTGTTGAGAGAAATCTGGACTAATTTGCACCTCAATAAATCCAAGTATTTTGTCCGCTAATTTAAACTCTAAACCACCACCAACAGTTATTCCATAATTAATTCGGTTAATGTACCTTGAAAGATTTGCTATAGTTTCAATACTATCCATTACCGTATACTCTAATCTTCCAGCTATCATATAATATACGTTTCCGCCAGCAAACTCAACATCTAGTAAGCTCTTTGCGCCAAGCAACAAACCTGCTTGACCAAATTTATTACGTGTTGTGATTTGACGAGAGTTTCCGGCTAAATCGTTATAATTCGTCCTAACTGCGCTACCTTTTACATGATAGCCTAGTTCAACTAAATAACTGAATTTATTGCTTGAAGTATAACTTTCGAAAACATAAGCTGCATTGTACGAAAATAAAGCTTCTCGGTCTTGCCCGTTCCATCTTTGCGTTCCAATGGTTAATCCTCCTTTTACGCCATGTGCAGCATATTGAGCGAAAGCCATGGTTGAGCAAGCGATTATCATTAATATTAAACTGTATCGAATGATTGATTTCATAGTTTGGTTATTTGTGATTAGTAATTTTTGATTTAATATCATTCACTTCTAATCACTGATATTATTAAACTAATTTAAACGCCAAATTAGGCTTTTTTGACATTCTTCACAAAGAACAGGCTAAGGATTGATTGAAAGTGTTTTATTATTTTGCTGGAATGTTATTATTAATACTTGTATATTAGTCTTTATTCCATACTCCTATACATTTTTTTTAGCACAGAGAAGGGAGGTTTTTTTCATTTTTTTTATTGTTAATCAGCGAGTTATAAATTTTATTTTTTATTCTCTTCTTTCTAAAATGTATGACAATATATCTTTATTTAAAAAATACATAAAATGAAAAACCTAACCAACCTTTTATTTGTGACGCTGTTATTTCTCGCATCTTGTGATGATGGTGGAGAAGTTAATCCAACCGATTTGGATTACAAACAAGAAATGCGTGAATTTGTCAT